>NZ_JAEVHJ010000038.1:0-33143 GCF_016802855.1 Micromonospora sp. ATA51
GACCGCGTCGAGCAGCGGTGCGAACGCGGGGATCTCGTTGCTCTTCGCGCTCACGGTGACCTGGGCCAGGACGATGCCGGTGCTGGTGTCCAGCGCGGACAGCAGATGAACCTGACCGCCGTCGGCACGGCTGGCTCCCCGCAGCGTTTTCCCGTCCACGGCGATCACCGTCCGATATCGGTGCGGCCGGGGTGTGACCGGCCGGGCGCGGACCCTCAGCCAACCCGCGAGGACGGTAGACAACAACTGATCGTCGAGGCGGGTCAGCAACCGCCAAACCGTCGTACCCGCCGGCACCCCACGGCCGAAGCCGAGCCGGTCGCGGGCCTGCTCATCCAGATCGTGCAACCAATCGGTGATCGCGGCGAACGACGACGCCCCCGCGAGGACCGCGCACACCGCGGCCGCGAGCAAGCCCGACAGCGGGTAACGCACTCCCCGTGGATCTCGAGGATCCGGGACCGCCGCCAAGGCGTGTAGCAGTCCCGTTGTCTCACCTGCAGTAACGGACGGTGGTGACGTGCCAGGGGTGCCGGCGACCGAAGACAGCGCGGGGATCGGGCATGATGACATCGGCGGGTGAGGTCCTCGGGGTGTCGTGAAGCCTAGAGAACTCCATGATCACCGACGCGATCTCACCCGCTCTACCTGCCTCCGCAGAGGCCACTCACCCCGTAGATTCCCAGCTCACGGCACCCACCGATCGACTACGCAATCGCCCTGGACTTGTTGGCCATCGTGCACACCTTCTCATGCCGCCTGTACGGTCTGCGCAGCTACGAGAAGGAACTCAAAGGGGCGGACCTAACCGTGGGGGATGACCGGTGAAGGTCACCCGCGTCGCCTACTCGGCACGGATGAACCCAGGAAAGTACGCCGCCCTGGTGGAGCAGGCCCGCCGGTTGGGTTGGGTGCGCAGCGAGGTGTGGCAGCGGTATGGCTCGATCAACGGTGTCGCGGCCGGACTGCGGGACCGGCAGGTGCGCGACCGGTGGCTGGCTGACGGCAGGCACGTGCAGTTCGCCGTGTTGGCGAATGCGTGGAAGGAAACCGTCCGCGACGTCATGGCCGACATCGCCGCGAACCTGGAGGCGGCCAAGGTCGACGTCAGGCGGGCGATCATCCGACGCACGAGCGATCCGGCCGAGCGCAAGCGACTGTTCACCGCGCTGAAGGCCGACCAATGGGCTGACGATCCGTTCCTGTCTCGGCAGATGCGCAAGCACTGGAAGCGTGGCCACAACCGCACGCACGATCAGATCGTGGTACGCGCCGACAACTACAACGCCCTCGTTGACGGGCGAGGCCGGCTGTGGCTGGCAATTCCCGGCCTCGAACCCCGCAAGATGGTCAAAATCCCGCTGTCCACGACCGTCGCCCCGACCGGGACGCTGCGCCTGATCCTGCGCGGCGGCCGAGTCCAGGTCCACTACCAGATCGACGCGTCGCAGATGCGCTCATCACAGCGACCATGCGGCGAGGCGACGATCGGCGTGGACAAGGGCTACACCGAAGCCCTCACCGACTCCGACGGCCAGCCCCACGGTGAACAGCTCGGCGACCTGCTCACCCGCGAGTCGGACCGGTTGAAGGAACGAAACCGCCGTCGGGCGAAGCTACGCTCAATCGCCAACAACGCCGCGCTCCGTGGCGACTACGCGAAAGCGCACCGGATCAAGGCCAACAACCTCGGCACGATCAAGCGGGACCGGCAGGCCGCCCGACATCGGGCGCGGGTGCGCACGGAGATCTTCACCGCCGTGCACGAGGTCGTGGACAAGGCCGCCACCGTGATCGCCGAAGACCTCACCAAACGCTTCGCCGGGCGCAAAACGCTGGGCAAGAACATCAACCGGCGTCTCGCCGCATGGACCAAAGGAGTCACCGCCGAGGCCCTGAAAAGCGTGTCGGAGCGTAGAGGTTCTGCACTCGTGCCCGTCAACGCCGCCTACACCTCACAAACCTGTCACCAATGCGGCCGGTTCGGCCGACGCAGCGGGGACCGGTTTCACTGCACCCGATGCGGGGTGGTGTGGCAGGCCGACGTGAACGCCGCGATCAACATCCTGCACCGAGCCGGCGACCCCGACATCGCCCTGCACACCCCACACCACGTGGTGAAGCAGATCCTGCAGGACCGGACAGATCGCCACCGGACCAGACTGCCGGTCCAGGACTCCAGCCCGGCAACAGCTGAGCGGAGAGCGAATCATCCGAACCGCTCAACTATGAGCAAGTAGTAGGAAGCAGGCGCAGTACCACCTCGTGGTGAGCTGAGCCGTCCCGCCGCCCGTAGACTTCCGGGCAACCATGGACGAACCCCGGGACTCGGCCCGCCAACGCCTGCGGGACAGCATCGTCCCAGCCGCCCGCGCACAGACCGTCGCGAGCGGCTGGGACGGCGTACGGATGGGTGGGGTGGCGCGGGCGGCCGGGGTGAGCCGGCAGACCGTCTACAACGAGTTCGGCACCAAGGCGGGGCTGGCCGAGGCGCTGGCCCGGCGGGAGGTCGACCGGTTCGTCTCGGCGGTCCGCGCGGCGCTCGCGGAGCACGGCGCCGACGTGCGGGCCGGGGCGTACGCGGCTATCGCGCACACCCTCACCGAGGCGGCCGGGAACCCGCTGATCAAGGCGATCCTGACCAGCGCGCGGGGCGGCTCGGACGAGCTGCTGCCCTACCTGACCACCCGCTCCGAGCTGGTGCTGGCCGAGGCGACCGGGGCGCTGCTGGAGTGGGCGAGCGTCCACCTGGCGGGGGCCGATCCGGCCGGGATGGCGTTCGCCGCCGACACGATCGTCCGCCTGGTGGTGAGCCACATCGTGCTCCCCCAGGCCCCGCCCGAGCAGACCGCCCGTGCCCTGGCCGACCTGGCCCTGCACCTCTTCCTGAACCCGGGGCGGGTCAGCGGATGAGGCGGCCGCGGAGGACGACCCGGGACGGGGTGCGGACCACGCGGAGGTCGCGGCGCGGGTCCTCCGGGTAGACGACCAGGTCGGCGAGTCCGCCCTCGACCAGGCCGGGGAAGCCCAGCCAGGCGCGGGCACCCCAGGAGGCGGCGGCGAGCACGTCCAGCGTGGACATGCCGGCCCGCTCGTGCAGCAGCAGCATCTCCTCGGCGGCCAGCCCGTGGTCGATCCCGCCGCCCGCGTCGTGCCGACGTAGATCGGCACCCCGGCCTCGTACGCGGCCCGGACCACCTCGGGGAAGCGGTCGCGCAGGGCGACCATGTGGTCGGCGTACCCGGGGAACCTGGCGCGGGCCTGGTCGGCGATGCCGCCGAAGGTCGCAATGTTGATCATCGTGGGGACCAGTGCGGTGCCCTGCCGGGCCATCAGGTCGATCAGGTCGGGGCTGAGCCCGGTGCCGTGCTCCACCGAGTCCACCCCGGCCCGCACCATGATCTCCACGGCCGACTCGGAGAAGGTGTGCACCGCGGCCCGCACCCCGGCGGCGTGCGCGGCCGCGACGGCCGCGGTCATGGTGTCCGCGTCCCAGGCCGGCGCGAGGTCGCCGACGCCGCGGTCGATCCAGTCCCCGACCAGCTTGACCCAGCCGTTGCCGGCGGCGGCCTGCTCGGCCACCGTCGCGGCCACCTCCGCCGCGCCCACCTCCACGCCGATGTCGCGCAGGTAGCGCCTGGGCGGGGCGACGTGCTGGCCGGCGCGGGCCAGTCGCGGCAGCTCCGGCTCGTCGTCCAGCTCTGGGTACGGGTACGGCGAGCCGGCGTCGCGGATGGCCAGCACGCCGGCGTCCCGGTCGGTACGGGCCAGCTCACGGGCCTGGTCCAGGGAGGTGATCGGGGCACCGCCCCGGGCGATGCCGATGTGGCAGTGCGCGTCGGTCAACCCCGGCAGCACGAAGCCGCCGTCGGCGATCGTCTCCGCCCCGGGCACCGGATCGAAGGTCACCCGGTCGCCGTCCAGCCAGATGTCCCGGACCTCGTCGTCCGGCAGCAGCACACCGCGCACATGCAGAGCCATGTGCACAGTCCTACCTGATCACCCCCCGCCGCGCGCGAGCAGCCCGGCCCGCCGCACGGTCAGCGAACGACTGGCCCCCACCGTGAACCCCCTCAAGTAGGCCGCTGTGCCGCCCAGGCCAGGAACCTGTCGAACAGATCCGCCGGAGACGGGGCAGGGCTCGGGTTTAGCTTGATCAAATCCGCGGTGGCGTCGAACAACTGCCCGGCCAGGTAGACCGACAGCGCTACCGCGTTCCCCTCGTATTCGACCCGGAGCAGCATCCGTGCCGTAGGGCACGGCCAGGCGGCGGAGCACACCCGGCAGAGCCACAGGGGCCGCCTGGGTAAGTGTTGGTGCACCCGGTGGAAGGTCTGCAGCGGCTGCTCATGGCCGGGTGAGGCATTAGGCGGGGTCATCTGCTCATGATGACGCTGCCTGTTGTCTTCGTCAACAGTCTGCGCAGTTGTCGCTGTCGTGAGGACAAGCTGCTGTCATCGTCAACCCGTGGAGCTTGTAGGCGTGTCGGAGATTCGGGAAATGCTCGGTGGCGTATCCCGACAGCGCGCCTCCGTGATCGCCAATCAACGCAACTTCCCCGAGCCAATCGCCGTGTTGGCGATGGGAAAGGTGTGGCGGAAGTCCGACGTTGAAAAGTGGATTCGGCAGCACAGGCCCGACGTGGCGGAAGATTGAGAAGGGGCCCCAACCGGGGCCCCTTCACTTGATGGGTCAGTCGACCGGCGCTACCTCGTCGAAAGCTGGGCGGCACGTTCCGCCAACTTGCCTGGCGGCCGGCATGCGTCGGTGACGCGGGGTCAGCGGGGGCGGTTGTCGCCCTTGCCGAGCTTGTTGAAGTCGATCTTCGGGAGCTTGAAGCCCGGGGGCAGGCCCTGGCCGCCGGCCAGGTCACCCGGGTCCAGCCCCGGCGGGAGCTGCGGCATGCCGCCCGGGAAGCCGCCCGGCAGCCCGGCGCCCGCCCCGGTACGCGGCCGACCGCCGCCCTTGGTGCCCTTGCGCTTGTTCTTCGGCGACTTGGTCGCCTTGCGCCGACCACCGCCGGGCAGGCCCATCATGCCGCCCATCTGCTTCATCATCTTCTGCGCGTCGGCGAAGCGGTTGAGCAGCTGGTTGACGTCCATCACGGCAACCCCGGAGCCGCTGGCGATGCGGGCCCGGCGGGACCCGTTGATGATCTTCGGGTTGGTGCGCTCGCCCGGGGTCATCGACCGGATGATCGCGGTGACCCGGTCGAAGTGCTTGTCGTCCAGGTCGGCGAGCTGGTCCTTCATCTGCCCCATGCCGGGCATCATGGCCAGCACGTTGGCGATCGGGCCCATCCGGCGGACCGCGATGAGCTGGTCGAGGAAGTCCTCCAGGGTGAACTGCTCGCCGCCCATCAGCTTGGCGGTCATCTTCTCCTTCTGATCGGCGTCGAAGGCCTGCTCGGCCTGCTCGATCAGAGTGAGGACGTCGCCCATGCCGAGGATCCGGCTGGCCATCCGGTCGGGGTGGAAGACGTCGAAGTCCTCCAGCTTCTCGCCGGTCGAGGCGAAGAGGATCGGCTGCCCGGTGATTTCCCGGACGGAGAGCGCCGCGCCACCGCGGGCGTCGCCGTCGAGCTTAGAGAGCACCACACCGGTGATGCCGACGCCGTCGCGGAACGCCTCGGCGGTGCGGACGGCGTCCTGGCCGACCATCGCGTCGACGACGAAGATGACCTCGTCCGGGTCGACCACGTCGCGGATGTCGGCGGCCTGCTGCATCATCTCGGCGTCGATACCGAGGCGGCCGGCGGTGTCGACGATGACGACGTCCCGGGCGGCCCGCTTGGCGTGCTCGATGGAGTCCCTGGCCACCTGGACCGGGTCGCCGACGCCGTTGCCGGGCTCCGGGGCGTACACCTCGACGCCGGCCCGGCCACCGAGCACCTGGAGCTGCCCGACGGCGTTGGGGCGCTGGAGGTCGGCGGCGACCAGCAGCGGCTGGTGGCCCTGGGCCTTGAGCCAGCGGGCCAGCTTGCCGGCAAGGGTGGTCTTACCGGAACCCTGGAGACCGGCCAGCATGATCACGGTCGGCGGGTGCTTGGCGAACTGCAGCCGCCGCCCCTCGCCGCCGAGGACGTTGATCAGCTCCTCGTTGACGATCTTGATGATCATCTGCGCCGGATTGAGCGCCTGGGAGACCTCAGCCCCCCGCGCGCGCTCCTTGACGTTCGCGATGAAGCCCTTGACCACCGGCAGGGCGACGTCGGCCTCCAGCAGCGCCATGCGGATCTCGCGCGCGGTGGCGTCGATGTCGGCGTCGGTGAGCCGACCCTTGCCGCGGAGCTTGGTGAAAATCCCGGACAGGCGGTCACTCAAGGTGTCAAACACGCGAACATCCCGTTTGTCAGTGTTTCGGCGGGTACGAACTCGGCCAGCACGCACAAGGCCGGCCACCCGCAAGGGTAACCGTCCCACCTCGCCACTGCTTCCCGCCGACCCGACCGCGCCCCGCTCGCGACCGTGCCAAAGCGGACCGTGCGGCGCAGGAAACGCCCCACCGTCCCGACGCGGCTGTCGTCCGCCACCGAGATCGGTAGAGACCGCTCGAAGCGAGCAGGGCGACGACCAGCAGCGCCAGGACCGTCAGGCCACGCCATTGACCCGGATTGAACGGTACGGGAGCGAGCAGCGCGACGAGGTCGACGGGGAGCACGAGCATCCAGGCCCGGACGTAGCCGACCACCGGTCGTCCAACTGCCACATCCAGCGGAGGCTGGCTGGCGTCCCCTCAACTATGGCTGGCCGCCACCTACAGGTCGACTGTCTCCGCCTAGGCCACAGCGTCTTGCTGCTCGGTGGGGCGGCGCACCACCGCCGGCATCGACGTCTCCTGCTGCCCCGACTTCAAAGTTAGTCCCCCACGAAATGGCATTTCAGGCCGCGCGAACGGGTGCCCCGCGCCATAGTGCTTAGCGCCGCCGGCAATTGACTCGTTACGCCATATTCGAGAGCCCTTCACGGCGGCACGGAGAGCATATCTCGGACAGCGAAGCAGGGCGCTAGCCGCGAAACGGCTGGCACAGCCACCTGTTCGGCCAACCGCCCGTCCACCCTGAGCGGATCGGCTGTCCACCCAAAAGGCGAATGCGAAACGCGTCCCGCAATGTGAGAGTCGGGTTTATTACCAATAGATAGCGGCAACTTTCCTGTCGTGTTAAGCGCGTCTACTCAACGCGCCTGCGGAGCCCGCCAGCCGCGGCCGGTATCCTTCTTCGTACTCGTTGGCACGATGGGAGAAGATCATCAATTGGGGGGCATCCTGCATGTATGCACGGGCAACCAGGCTCGCTCCCCCATCGCCGAGCGGCTGATGGAGCTGGGGCTGAGGCGCCGCTTCGGCGCCGCGGCCGACGCCATCTACGTGACCAGTGCGGGCACCCGCGGACCAGCCGGCAGCCCCATGCAGCCCATGGCCGTCGCCGAACTCGAGCGCCGTGGGGCCCGGCACGACAACTTCGTGTCGCAACTGCTCGACCTGAAGGCGGTCGAGCGGGCACATCTCGTGCTCACCGCGACCCGCCAACATCGCGACGAGATCATCTCCCAGGTGCCGTCCGCGATCCGCACACACCTTCACCTGGCGGTGAGCTTCGTGGATGTCGTCGCGGCGCCTCCACCGGATGCGTAGCCGTTTCATAGCGTGGTACGCGGCGATCGTTCTCTCGACCACCCACCTGAACGTGCCCAGGCCGGAGCCGTGGGGCTGACCTCGGCGAGCGCGCGCGGCGGTGCGCCATAACGGTCGCACCGCGACCGATAGCCGATACGGCGGCCGTGAACCGCCGGATGGGCGATAGGGGGATAGTCTTTCGGTGCGGCCATCTACCGGGTAGCTTTGGCGCGCTAGCTGGGCTTTGCACGGGTGAAGGGGGCTGGGGCGTGTCAGTCGATGTTGTTGTAATCGGGCTCGGTTACGTGGGACTGCCCCTGGCTCAGCAGGCGTTGAGGGCAGGCCTGTCGGTCGTCGGCTTCGATATCAACACTGCAGTCGTCGATGCCCTCAACGGCGGCATCTCACACGTGGACGACCTCTCCGACGGAGACGTCGCCGAAATGCTCCAATGCGGCTTCCGGGCCACCGCGGATGAGACCGAGATCGGCGCGGCGGCGACCACAGTCATCTCCGTGCCGACGCCGTTGTCGGAGGACGGCGGTCCCGACCTCGAAGCGGTCAAAGCGGCAGCGGGCTCGGTGGCCCGGAACTTGCGCCACGGGATGCTTGTGGTGTTGGAGTCGACCACCTACCCGGGAACCACCGACGAACTGGTCCGCCCCATCCTCGAGAAGTCCGGTCTCCTCGCAGGCGTCGACTTCTTCCTCGCGTTTTCTCCGGAGCGCATCGACCCGGGAAACGAGCATTACGGCACACACAACACGCCCAAGGTTGTCGGTGGCGACACTGCGGAGAGTACCGAACGTGCAGCCGCCTTCTACGGCCGGTTCGTTGAGACGATCGTACGAACCAAGGGGACCAGGGAAGCGGAAACGGCCAAGCTGCTGGAAAATACGTACCGGCACATCAACGTTGCCTTGGTCAATGAGATGGCCCGGTTCTGTCACGAGCTGAGCATCGACCTATGGGACGTCATTAACGCCGCATCAACCAAGCCATTCGGCTTCCAGGCGTTCTACCCCGGCCCTGGCGTGGGCGGACACTGCATCCCGATCGACCCGAACTATCTCAGCCACAACGTACGGGCGAGGCTGGGGTACCCGTTCCGGTTCGTGGAGCTGGCTCAGGAGATTAACGCAACGATGCCGACGTACGTTGCCAGCCGCGCCCAGAACATCCTTAACGATGCGGGCATCGCCATCAATGGCGCCACCGTCCTGCTGCTCGGTGTGACATACAAGCCCAACATCGCCGACCAGCGCGAATCACCAGCCGTGCCGCTAGCCCGCCGACTCACGGCCTTGGGCGCAAAGGTCAGCTATCATGACCCGCGCATCGAGCGGTGGACCGCCGCAGGGTTTGACATCCCCAAGACGGATGATCTTGAGGGGGCAGTCGCCTCAGCAGACCTCGTGATCCTGGTCCAAAACCACCGGGAGTACGACGCGAATCGACTGGCTGCCATGGCCAAGCGGTTCTTCGACACCCGTGGTGCCACCTCCGGGGAAGAGTCGCAGCGGCTGTAACGGAACTGGTGGCGGCAACAGGCGCGGCCAGGCGGTGCATTGCGGCGCAAGGAAATCACCGGTGAGGCGATTGAGCTCCCCAAGCGTCGGTTTGGCTGATGGACGAACTCTGCCGTGCCGAACGCTACCCAACCGCGGGAGGCGCCCCTACACAAGCCCGGCCGCTGGCCGACAGCGCCGAAACGCGTCCGCCGGCAGTTTGCCTCGCTCTCGCCCAGTCAGTGCGGCGTGCGACCCGGTTGCGGTGGCGCAAGCGCCGCTGCCGCTGCGACCAGGACGCCTGTCCGCGCCGGTCGTTCACCGAGCGGATGCCGCAGGTCCCGGCCCGGGCCCGGATCACCACACGGTTACAGCAGGCTGCCGGGGCAGCGGTCGGCGACGCCGGTCGCACGACGTGCAGGCAGCCCGCGACCACGGCCTGTCGTGGCCGATCGTCGCGACCGCGTTCACACTCATGCAGCGGGCGCTACCGACCGAGCCCGGCCAGGTCGCGGTGCTGGGTATCGGCGAGATCCGCCGCGGCAAGCCCCGTTGGACGTTCGACGAGGTCACCGGATCGTGGACCACGACCGCCGACCGGTGGCACGTCGGATTCTGCGATCTGACCGGCGGACAGGGACTGCTCGCCCAGGTCGAAGGCCGTGGCGGTGGCCAGCTGGCTGCGGCAACGCCCCGCCACCTGGCGCCAGCAGGTCCAAGTCGTCGCGATTGACATGTGCACCGTGTTCAAGGCCGCCGTCCGCGAGGTTCTCCCGCACGCGATCCTGGTCGTGGACCACTTCCACATCGTGCAGCTGGACAACCGAGCCGTCACCGAAGTACGCCGCCGCATGACTGCGACCCACAGCGGTCGTCGCGGCCGAAACAACTACCCCGAATGGCAACTCCGCAACCGGCTCACCCGCTCCCCGGCCCGGATGCACGCCCGGCACGTCGACCGCCTCGCCGACACCCTCACCAGCCTGCCCGTCCGCATCGGCACACCGATCCTCGCCGCGTGGAACGCCAAGGAAGACCTACTCGACCTGCTCGCGGTCGCGCGCACCCACCCCAACCGGGAAAGGCATCACCAACGCCGGCTCAGAAGGCACCAACCGGGTCATCAAGACCAACCCCGCAACGCCTACGGCTTCCGGAACCCCGAAAACCAACGCCTCCGCACCCGCTGCGCCACCACCCGACGCCACCTCAACCCCGCGAAGAGCCGCTATGGTTCCGCTGGCAAGCTAATCGCTGATGGCCGCGGTGAGCAGGTCCGGGTCCAGGGCCTGCAACAACCGGCGGATCATCGCCTCCGACGCACGCCGGTCCGGGGCGATGCCCAGCGCGGCCGCGGTCGTGGCGGGTACGTCGGCGATCCACTCGGCGATCGCAATGTACGAGCAGTAGCCGGCCACCACGGCACAGACCGCCGCGGTGACCACGACCGCCAGCTGCTGCCGCGACCCCACGACGGGCCCGAGGATCCGGCAGACCGGCCAGCGCCGCAGCCAGCCCAGCAGCGGCTTCGGGCACGGTGGCAGCCGGCGCGCCGGACACAGACGAGGCGTAAAGAACCTCGATGATCACCTGAGC
Organism: Micromonospora sp. ATA51; assembly: GCF_016802855.1. Lineage (NCBI taxonomy): Bacteria > Bacillati > Actinomycetota > Actinomycetes > Micromonosporales > Micromonosporaceae > Micromonospora > Micromonospora sp. ATA51. Next base: position 10,722 of record NZ_JAEVHJ010000038.1, read on the forward strand.
GATCAGGCCACGCCCTGCAACCCTGCGCATCCTCGCCATCACCGAGTGGCTCCCAAGCGGGCTTATGAAACAGGGCCGAAACAGGGACTAGTCAAGCGGCGGTGAATCGCGCAGGGAAGCATGAGATGGCGACCTATTCGAAGCTGCAGCGACCCCCTGAAATTTGTCGTCAATATCAACGCCCGCTCCCGCTCCGCTGCGAGCAGGCCGAGGAAGATGGCGAGGAGTACCGCTATTCGGTTATCGCCCCAGAACTGGATTGTATCCGCCATGCCGTGGAGAAGGAGCCAGGCAAAGGCGCCGAGACTGACAGCAGTCATTACGCGAGCACTTGGTCGCGCAGCCAGGAGACGAGAGTGGTCAAGCACGACAACTACTATGAAGGCCACCAGCAGCAAGGCCGCAGCTAAGCCCATATCACTCCATATCTGAATGAATATGTTATGAGGCGGATACCGCGCTGCAACCAAAGAATTCGAGTATTTCCCAATTTCAATAAACCAGCCGCCGAAACCCAAGCCAAGTACCGGATGTTCAGAAAATAAGTCTCCGGCAGCTTGCCAGAGAAGTGTCCGTATACCGAACGTAAACTCAGAGTCTGCGGCGAACGCCGGGAAGAGATGAGTAAGTTGTGCGGACGCAATATAGGAAGCCGCAGGCAGCGTCAGCATGACAGGCAACACGTAAATAGGCGACTTCGACAAGCGAAGGATCACAACTACAAACAACGGTACAAGTACTCCTAGGAGCATCGCCGTCTTGGACCCAGTGAAGAAGACTCCAATGTATGCTGTAAGCGCTACAATAATGTAGCTCCTTCGTCGGTACAAACTAAAGGCGGCGACGAACAGAAGACCGGCCATTCCGAGATAAAGCGATGCGGTATTGCCATTAAGATACAACCCGCCAGCCTTCTCGACGTCACGGACGTTGTCCGGGCTCACGGTAAAGAACGCTGCCATCCTTCCCGGCCCATTCGTCATCACCGCCCAGTACGAGTGGAGGAATTGACTCTCCAAGTCCGGCGAAATCCTGAAGACGGCTGTCAGGCCCGCCTCGACCACGACGGCAACTCCGAGGACGTCAAAAACACGAGGCAGTCGGTGTGGCAGCCGCTCACGCAACGTCTTCACGTAGAGAAAAGCAATCAGTAGCTGCAGCAGCCCAATAATCCACGCAATAGCCCTCGTTACGTCCGGAGACCAGAGAACGGCCAGCGCGGCAAGAGCAATGAAGGATGCCAGGAAACCGCCAAAGCGCCGATCCCAGCTCGGTTTGTCAGACAAGAACCCAAGAGCTGAGGTAAGCGTTAAAACGCCGGAGAAACTGACGATTTCCGGGCTCAGCAGAAACAGCTGCGGGACCGACAGCCCAACTACCCAAATCGCACGAGTCTCGAAGCGCACCAGCAGCCCGAATGCAATCCCGAGACCTACTGCGGCAGCTAAAAGGACCATCCGCGAGCCTTCGTCGTACAGATATGCTGTTTCCCAGAACAGAGTGCGTGGACACTGCCGGAGACAGAGGCGGAAGTCATGAGGAATCACCAACAGTCAAGGCAGTGCCATGCAGTCGGTCAAGCAACGCAGTAAGTTCTTTGGCCGCGTTCTCGGGCGAAAAGCGACGAGCACTTTGGAGTCCTCGCATACGCATCGCGTCCAAGACGTCTGCGTTCTTCGACAACCGAAGGATCTCTGACGCGAAACCGTCGTCGTCCGCTGCGTCATCGATCAAGACGCCACTAACCCCATGTTCGACAATCTCGCTGATTCCCCCCTTGCGGCTGGCCACGGGTACCAGCCCGAGTGCCATTGCCTCGATCAGAACCATGCCAAAGGGCTCCTCCCACTGGCAGGGATATAGAAAGAACGTGGTCATTGCCAACGATTCGGCGAGTCGTTCGTGGCTAAGATGTCCTCGAAGCCGAACCATCTCTCTCCCAGCGGCTCGGTTTACATCTGCGCAAAGCATGCCGACGCGCCTTGTGTAGTCGGTCTCGTATAGCGAGACCCCGGCAGCCGCGCCTCCATAAATGTCCAGAGTCCACTGAGCTTCTGAGTCAATATTGTTTAGGGCTTGGCAGACGCGGATTGCTTCTAGCGCGCCCTTCTCCTGAATTAGTCTACCGACAAACGCAAGAGAGTTCGGGCGCCGTACACCCTGAGCCACTCGAAAGGCGCGTGACGTGTCGACACAGTTATAAAGCACCTCTCCTGGGTGAGGCCCAAAGTCACGAACCGCCTTTTCCGCGAGGTACTGGCTACAGAAGGCAAAGGAGTTCACTGCTGCTTTGAGTGCCGGGAACTCACGTCTGTCGACATAGCGGAGAAGGTCGTTGTGCATGTGGAGCACGATCACGCCCGTGTAACCGCGGCTGCGGAGCCAAACGGCGTACCGAGGCCTGTTGTGGATATGCAGGACCTGCTCTTGGCGGAGGGCTCTAGAAATTGCCGCGACCCAGACCTTCCCACCAAAGAGGAGCCGGTCATAAACTCCCCACCACGGGCGCCGCATGAGCGGGCCAATTATTCTCGCAGCCCATACAGCTGCGCGATCGTACACGCGGTACCAACGATCGCCGACAAGGGTCAAACCTGTGCCGAAATTACTGTTCGACGATACGGAATATACTGCGGATGGCTTATTGAGCCGCGAGTAGACGTCTCGGACCCAGGTAGCCACGGCCCCGCCGCGTCCGTCAAACCGCTCCTCGGCCGGCAGGAGCACGGCGACCCTATGCCGAGAGTTCGCGCGGCGGTGTGCGCTCATGGCTTTCACCTCGTTTGTAGGCGCCGACAATAAGTCTCCGAACCTCAACCACCAGCGGATTACGGGTCGCGACGAGCGTCGCGAGATAGGTCCCAACGCCCGCAATGGCGGTTGCGACAAACCAAGCGAGGTTGTCTTCTAGGCCCCTATCCAGCAGTGTCATCGAGGCAACAACGATGGCCATCGGTACCGTGAGCCGGACAGTGAGCCAGTATGGAGCAGCGTATTGGACCAAGGTGATCCCCAGTAGGGCCCGGAGCAGGACGTAGTTGACCACGAGGCTCAACAACGATACGCCCATCAGTGCTACCGCCGTTCCCACCATGCCATCAAGCATCGCTCCGGTCATCACACAGGCGATGGTTACCACGGTCCTGGCGAGGTTGATCATAAATCCGAGCCTCATTCGGTCAAGAGCCATGAATATGACGCCCATGGGGTTGCCGAATGCTCGAAGGATTCCGACCACGCTGAGGAGTTGGAGTGCCGGCACAATCCAAAGCCACTTGCTGCCGAGGACGAAGCCAACGAAGTCGTCAGCGAGTATGGCGAGACCCACAAGCGGGGCTGTATTAATGAGGCCCGTGACTGCCAAAAGGTTAACGGCGTGTTCTGCCAATCGGCGACGATCGCCCTGGATGCTGGAAAACGCCGGAAACATGACACGCGTGATAACAGGATTTAGCTTTGCGGGGGTCGTAACGGCGTAGCTATAAGCGACGTTATAACCTCCTAAAACGGGTGCGGGGAGGATCCGGCCAATCACGATGGCGCCAGCGCTATTGCCCAGGAACCCGACAATGGCGTCGAGGACCTGGAAAAAACTGAACGACAAAAATCGGCGCGTCTCGGAGAAACGAAAATGCGCGGTAACCGCGAAGAGACGTCGCCCAGTCACGGCTAGGACAAGAGTCTTGACGACGAACCCGAGCACCATTGCGGCAACCACGCCGGCGACGCCGAGCCCAGAAGCAGTGAGAACGACGCAAAATCCAAGCGTTGACAGCGCCCAAAGTATCTCGGCCAGGGCAACCGGGGCGAACAGCAGTTCCTTCTCCAGTAGGCCACGAAAGATTTGACCATGTGGCATGATGGCAAACGCTAGGGCGATGAGTGCAACAAGGCCTGCCAGGTCGGGCATTCGAAAAAACGCCTGCAGCGCGGGGCCCGAAGCGAGAAGGATCAGGGCGATGGACCCGCCCCACGCGGCGTTCAACCAGTAAAGAGAACTGATCTCGTCCGCCGTAATTTCCTGGCGCTGGATCAGGGAGTTCGACAGGCCGACGTTTGCCAAGATGTCCGCAAGACTTACGACCATGGTAATAATCGCGACGGCGGCGACGCTCTTTGCGTCAAGCACCCGGGCAACATACGTCAACTGCAGCAATTGCAAGACAGATGTCACGGCAACCGACATGCCAATCCAACGCGCCCCCGAAAGGACCTGGCGCTTCAGTCCCACGCCGATCCCCTTGCAGTTCGTGGCGACATCAGATTCCGGCGAACCACGGAATCGTATATTTCCTCAAGGGCCGCTGTCTGCTTTGTGATGTCGAACTCGAGCTCTACGCGCTGACGCGCCTGGTCCCCTAGGCGAACCCTCAGGACGTCATCCTCGAGGAGACTGCGTATATTCCTCGCCAGCGATGCCACGTCTCCCTCGTCGCAGAGCAGGCCGGTCTCTTCATGGACAACCGCGTCGGGTATTCCGCTGTGACGAGTTGCCACGCTTGGCACGTTCACAGCGGCCGACTCGGGGAGTATCATCGGCAGACCCTCAGAATCTCCGTTGGGTGCGGTCTTGGACGGAGCGGCCAGAACTTTCGAGGTAGCCATGTACCTTCTGACAACATCTGGCGGCTGCGTCCCCACGAAAGTTGCGTCGAGGCCGAGTCTGACTGCGCTATCGCGTACCTGCTCACTCAACGGTCCGGTACCGATGAAGAGACACCGCGGATTAAGGGCCGTCTTCAACGTGGCTAACGCTTCAACCAGGTCATTTATCCCCTTCTTCTCCGTGAATCGACCGACGAATACGACGTCCCATTCCTTCGCCATGGGAGGCGATTTCGGAGGAATCGGGACGCCGATGTGATGAACGAGTACCTTTCGAGGATCAGCGCCGAGCTCGATCGCCCGTTGACGGATGAAGTCCGAAACCGCAATGACAACGGCGGCCCTGTCGAAGGCGGTCCGAAGTTTCCAGCGGGCTCGGGCTCCAGGAATCCCGGGAGCGCTCGGCGCGGCTGTCACGTCATGGCCATGGAGAGTCACTACTAACGGAACCGAGATACTCGCCGCAGCTCGACTGATCAGCCAGCCTTCGTGGCCGAAGTGCGCGTGAACCAGCGCCGGCTTCATCTCAGCGAGGAGCTTCTTGATACGGCGCGATCTCCCGGTTAGTCGGAAGAGACGGAAAGATATTTGATCTCTCGGCACGGTCCCGTAAGCGATTGTATCTGTATCCACAGCTACGGCTGACTGAGCCTTGACAGCACCTAAAAAGGTCGGCCTGTAACGACTCAAAGCGTTAGCTTGATTTCGGACGAAGGTCTCGGAGCCGGGCAGGAGAAAGCTTTTCCATATTGCGACGGTAGGACGATCAGACATTGCTGCTGCCCCCGTCGGTGATGTCCTGAATGCTTTCCTCGAGCAAGGTAGCCATCCGGGTATCGGCGTACCTTTGCCCGGCGGGAATGGCCGCATTTCCGATCTTCAGCGCTAGCGACGGGTTAAGGAGCATAGACTCGATGACTCGGGAGAGGGCAGCGGGTTCCCCTGGGGGAACAAGGATTCCGGTACTTCCACTGTCAATGATCTCCTTCGGCCCGCCCATGTCGGTCGCAATGACAACCAGCCCTGCCGACATACCTTGTGCGACAACCTGACCGAATGACTCTGAACCCAGTGAGCAGCTGACCAGGACGTCGTGGCTATTCAGTAGGTCACCAACATTGTCAACGTGCCCAACGAACGTGACGTTGCTCCCCAAGCTGGCCGCGAACAACCTTAAACCCGAAACGTATCCGCCTGCGTCCTCAAACAGGTCGTCGCCCGCGATAGTCACTCTTACCTTGTCATCTAGGTTCGCATCTTTCAAGAGCGCGAGCGCCTGGAGGAGCACGTGTACCCCCTTCCATCGGGTCAGGCGACTCAACGAAAGTATCTTTAGACTGCCGTCTGGAGCGCACTCACGTGCGCCAAGTGGCGATTCCTTGACACCACTCATCGTGTAGACGACCCTCACGGGTTTCTTCGAAAGCCGAGACGGAATCGTCGATGCACTCCACTTACTGTTTGCAAGAAACGCATCGAACCGAGGAAGAACCCAGCGGACTACTATCCACCGCTTCCTACCACTAAGCTGTTCCGGCGACAGATCCTCTCGGAGATAGTAAATGAATTGCCTCTTGCGCTTCGGTAGGCACGCTATCAGTATTGCCGCGTTTAGGCTGTTGGCGATAACGACGTTGCTGCGAGATCTGAAGAAGAACCACAGCGCCCGTACCATCGCCACCGCGAGAGTCAAGCTCTGGTTGCGACCGTTCCACCCCAGAACTTTGACTGGAATATCGGCTGCCTTCGCCCAGTGGGCGAGGGCGCCGCCTTGGAAGAGGAGCAGTTCTCTTTCATACTTGCTTGGATGCTCGAAATACCGCTTCAGGCCCAGTTCCGCTCCGCCGGGCCGGCCGGTGTGGTCAACAAAGAGGATCTTCACGGTTGCCGAGCCTCCAGAACGGCGTTGACACGGACAGCAACCCCGTGCCACGAGTAGGCACTGGAGTCGTAGTTCGGGGCTTGGAAGGTAGCCGCGCTTGTCATCGCAAACGCCCACTCCTGAGCGTCATCGGCCCCTGCGACCGAGACGCCGTGGCTGCCGCATATTTCGGCAACGCTAGCGCACCCTTTCCAGAAGACGACCTGCGTACCGCAACAGAGACTCTCCAGTGCTGGCAAACCAAACCCTTCGACAAGTGACGGTACCAACGTCGCTGAGGCTCCCCGATAAAGTTGGGCGAGTGCCGAGTCCTCAACACCTGACAGCTGTGTCACTCTATCGGCGACACCAAACCGCTCTGCTAGCTCTCGGACAGCTGGAGCGTCGTTGCACACCATGACGAGGGAGAAGTCGTCAATAAGAGCAAGCGCGCGTAAGATCACTCCCACGTTCTTGTGGACCTTTAGATTCCCTACGTAGAGAAAGTAGGGCTTCTCGTAGGGAAACACGGGACCTGCGGGGGTAAAGACTTCTGACAGGCCGTTCCCAGTATTCACCACATCGACATCCGAGTCTCCGAGCCAGTCCTGGATCACCTTTCTCGATGTCTCAGACACAGTAAGTACGACACCATTGTGTCTAATGAGGGGCTTTAGAATCCGCTCGTAGTACGCGACGTACTTCGCGCGTTGAGGCCAGCGCATTTGAAGATGAATTAGGTCATGGACCGTAATTACTTGCCGCGGCGCGCCACGGAACCCGATGTACCCCGGAGAATATAGGAGGCCAAAGCTCTTTCCTGATCGTGTGGCTGGGCGGCGCAGCAGTCCGATCGGGGATGCCGGATTGCCCTCTGCGTCAATAGCGTCCCATTCGACGCGGAGGCGGCCGATAACCTCGGCGGCGTACCGGCCGATGCCATGTGCCCCAATCCACCGCGTATCAATCGCTATCACCAGTCACATCCACTTCCGTTTGCCTTGATCGACGCAGAAGACGAGGCCCGACCACGGATCCTAATTACTATCTGCACCCGTCATCTGGCAGACCCTTCTGCAAAACCACCGGCCGCCGAATCATTTCGCGGGTGATGCCGCCGATGGGTCCGGGCCAAACGTCGGCTCCTGCTGGCCAACCCAACCCCTCGAATCACTTCCGGTCTTCTGCCGACCACACATTACGCATCGGCTCCGCACTCTTCGAGTAGCCAAGCTGCAACCCTCGCCCGGAAAGCCTCCGCCGTGAAGCGCTGAGCGTTTGTCCTTACCGCGTCCGACGAAATCTCTGGTAACCGACGTATTGGGTCTAGGTACCGAATGGGCTCGTTGGCGTCGACAAGAAACCCGGTTTCGCCGCTCGTCACGGTCTCGAGCAGCCCGCCGCGGCCAAGCCCGACCACCGGCGTGCGGCAGGCCTGCGCCTCGACCGGAATCATCCCGAAGTCCTCGTGCCCGGGGTACAGCAGGCACATGGCGCCCCAGTAGAGCTCCCGCAGGCGTTCCTTCGTCGGCCGAATCTCGAAGGTGATCGGGACATCCATCCGCTCCGCCTGGCGCCGCAGCGCCGCCTCCTCCGGCCCCGAGCCGGCCAGGACCAGGGGAAGCCGGGCCTCGGCTGCGATCTCCAGCATGAGGTCGAACCGCTTGTAGCTGATCCACCGCCCGACGCCGAGTAGGTAGTCGCGCCCCTGCTGCTTCACGACGTTCGGAGCGTTGGCAAAGAAGTCGACGTCGACCGGAGGGTTGATCACCCTCGCGTCCCGGTCCCAGTAGCGGCGAATACGGCCCTGGACCTCCCGGGAGTTCGCCGCGTAGCTGTGCACGTGGCGGCTCAGGCGCCTCTCGCCGGCTTGGAGGGCCTTGCGCATGGGGGCGAGGAGCGGTTGCGCTCCGCGCTGGTCCAGCTCGGGGCTCCAGACGTACCGGGCAGGAGAATGCACGTAGCTCAGGTATCGGGTCTCCGGCGAGTCGCCCAACTTGACCGTGTGCGCGAATGCGTGACTGGACGAGATGACGACGTCGTATCGGTCACGCGTGAGAGTGCGCCAGGTGAGCGGCATGAGGGGCAACGCCAGGGCCTTGCTACGCCGCAGCGGAGTCTTGGACAGCCAGGACTCTCGAAGATCGTGCTCGACGGTCGCGTCGTCGTCCTTCCACAGCACGAACCGTTCGGCATGCGGCAACAGCTCGGCAACGCTAAGGAAGACCTGCTCGGATCCCCCGGTCGCGCCGAACCACTCGTGAACCAGCGCCACGGACTGGCCAGCAAGCAAGGGCCGGACCCCGGTGGCGGGTGACGGTACCGTCATGCGGTGGCTCCCCGAGAAGCGGAAGTGGTGCTGGTGTTGGACTCAGGCACAGCACAGGCCTCATGCGAGGCGGTATCCATCCAGCACCTCCGCTTACCGGCGATTTTGGTCACACCTCACTGGTTTGCGCGCCGGCTGTGATCGACCAGGGACGCGGCATGCCGAAGGCGCCACGGTCAACGCCGGACTATTAGATATCCGGGAACGTTGCCGTGTCAATCACGGATGACTGATGATCACGTTCAGCAAAGGAGGGTAAAAACGGACATATCCGCACTGATCCCTGCCGCGCGGCTACTTGCCCTTTCGTAATCAAGACCGTTGTCAGGCGCTGGATATCGGTCCTTATGCATCAGCGCCGCGTCTGGTCGCAGGCAGGGCGCGGCACCTCCACCGCTCGCCTCTCGAACGGCGATCCGACGGAACGAACGATATTGCGGTCAGCCATAAATATTTCTGGACAGAATGATGGTCTGGGGTGAACTGACTTCGGTGGGAAGTCATCCCTCCACTCAGCCAGGCGAGCGTGGGGAGCGGCACAGGCTCCGCCGCGCTTGCCAACCCCCGCTCGCTGTGCAGGCGCTCTGCCCCGCACTCGGGCTCCCCAATGCGATACCAGGCCGGCCGGCTGGGGCAGTAGCTGACCCGGCCATCATGGCCGTGCCTGCCCGAAATGCCCGCGCAGCATGACGATCAGGACGACACGAGCCCCAACTGGTACGCGAACACGACCAACATCGTCGATGACGACCACGCTCGGCGATCACTCCACTACAGATAGTGGGACGCGCCAACACCCCCGCGCCGCTCGCAGGCCGTCTGAGCAGCCGCTGGGTATCCTTCAATCATTTGACGGCGCAAACATGGGGGAAGATCTGCGGTGGGGGGCGTTGTGCACGTCTGCACGGGGAACCAGGCCCGCTCCCCCATGGCCGAACGGTTGATGGAGGCTGGCCTCCGGGTCCGTTTCGGCCAGATGGCCGACTCGGTTTTCGTGACGAGCGCCGGGATACAGGGGCCGCCGGCCGGCCGATGCAGCCGTTGGCGGCGGCCGAGCTCAAACGCCGGGGAATTTCCTCCGAGGGCTTCGTGTCCCAACTGCTGGACTTCAAGGCGGCGGAGCGCGCCCACATCGTGCTCACCGCGACCCGCCGGCAACGGGACGAGATCATCGCGCAGGTGCCGTCCACCTTGCGGCACACCTTCACCTGGCGCGAACTCGCCTGGCTGGTGGACGGACTACGCCCCGGTGAGCTGCCTGGCCGCTACCCCGTCGAACGCCTGGCCAACCTGCCCCGGGTGGCGCAGCGCCGCCGTGGCTACCTGCAACCCCGCCCGCCCGACGAGTACGACGTGGCCGACCCGATGGGCGGCACGAAACAGGACTACCGAGTCGCGGCTGCTCAGATCGAAGAGGCCATCGAGACGATCCTCAACGTACTGTAGCAGGCCACAGGCGAAGTGGCCGACGGCGTGCGGCCACCGGCGCAGAAGGTGGACCGCCCAAGTGCGTTGATCACTTCTTTGATCGGGAACGGCGTGGCGCTGGCAAGTCGTAATAGCTCCACTCCGCCTTTTTCTTGACGCGGTTAGCCACAAGCCCGAGCACGTTCGCGCCGACTGTCCGCAACGACTCCACGGCCTCCGCAAGCTGGTCCGTCCCGGTGCGCCCCACGCGAGTGACAACAAGTGCACCCCTGGTGATGCGAGCGATCACGGCCGCATCCGTCACTGGAAGCAACGGGGGCGAATCGAAGATCACCGTCATCCCCGAAGACTCAAGCGACTCGATTACTTTCCGCAATCGCGGGGAACCCAACAATTCACTTGGGTTCGGGGGTCTCGGACCAGCGGCGAGGACGTAAAGCGGAAGATCAACCCGCCATTGCTGAAGCGCGCGGTCCACCGGCATTTCGCCGAGCAAGACATTCGTCAGCCCGAGACCATTCGAGAGGGCGAAAACGTCTGCGACCCTCGGCCGGCGCAGGTCGGCGTCGACCAGCACCACCCTCTGTCCGGACTGAGCCAAGGCAATAGCAAGGTTCGCCGCCGTTGTTGTCTTACCTTCCTCAGGCACCGCTCCCGTGATGACAAAGCTAGTTAGCTGGCGGTCGAGCGACAGGAACCGCAAGTTGGTGCGCAGTTGCCGGAATGCCTCTGCCCGAGGTGTTGCCTGCTCGTCCGCGATCAGGGCAGAGGTCCGGACCTTCGTCTCGTCGGGAACCGACCCGAGAACAGGCGCGTTCGCCGCCTTAATGGCATCACTCTTGTCTCGAATCGTATGGTCCACCGCGTTACGCACGATGGCTGTACCAACGCCTATCGCAATGCCCAACAGCAACCCGAGAGCAAGGTTCAACTTCGTCCGGGGGCCAATGGGAGCGGACGGAAGAGTCGCCTCACGAGTGACCGACACTTTGACGGGGGAGGCACTCTGCCCTGAAGGAGTTTCGATCTCATCAATGAGCCGCGGCAGCTGAACAGCGATCTCGTTCGCGATGGCCCTCGCCCGCTTCGCCGATGTGTCCGTGACCGAAATGTTCAAGAGCACCGTATCCAGCGGGGTCTCCGTCGCTATTCGACCCCCAAGCTCGTCCACCGAATAGGGCAGATTAAGGCTTTCGATGACCGGCTGTATTACTGCAGGACTTGTTACGATGTCGGCATAAGACTTGACGCGCTGCTGCGAGAACGTGCCGCCTTGGTTGAGCTGACTATTGTCTTTATCGTTTGCTCTGGTAGAGACGAAGAGCTGCACGTCCGCTTTGTATGTGGGGTCCTGGATGAACGAGTAGGTGAAGGCGATGCTTCCGCCCAAGAATGCCATGATGATGATGATGGGCCACTGCGCCCGAATTACCCGAACATACTCTGCGATGGCCATCGTTCCCCGGTTCTACTCACGTCGAGCGCACGGCGCCCCATAGGTTACTGGACGCGGCGACCAGACTCGCCACCAGATCGCGCTTCTGCTCGGGACGGCCGCCTCCCAACAGGTCCTGGGGGACGTGACCGATCGCCCGACAAGTAGACGCCTGAGGGGAGGTCTGTCCGAGCAACGCTGCAGCGCGGCGGGCGGATCTTGGCAATGCCGTGCCAAAGGTATTAGATATCGATAAGACAAGCATGTCAATTACCGGCAAATGTCGCTCAATTGGTGGGTTCACTAGCAAATTGGACATGCGCGGCGCCGAACACCGCAGTCAAGTGACTGCTAGTCTTTTCGCGCTTACGGCTGGTTGTGCCGCATGCGATCCGAACGCTCGGTACAAGATCTTGGCAAGGCTGAGGGGCGATATGTCGACCGACACACCCGTGCTCGACCCACCTAATCACCGTCGCAAGGGCTTCCGCTCGCGGCCCGGCTGGCAGAAGGCACTCATTGTCCTGCTTGCGATGTTTCTGGTGTGCGGGCTCTCCGCAGGCATCGCGACGTACGTCCTGGTCAACCGCTACGAGGGCAAGACGCAGCACGAGGAACTGCTCGGCCCGGCTGCCGAGCCCAAGGACGAGCAGCGGTGGAAGTCGGGACCGCTCGACCTGCTGCTTCTCGGCTCCGACGACCGTGGACCTAGCGAGCGGGCCTACCTGGGTCAACGGTCGGACACCATCATGCTGGTCCACCTCAGCAAGAATCTCGATCACGCCACGATCGTCTCGATCCCACGTGACAGCTATGTCAATGTGCCACCTGCCGGCAGTTGGCGGGGCGGCATGAACAAGCTCAACGCCGCCTTCGCGTTCGGCGGTGCACCGCACGCCGCGAAGACGATCACAGGCCTGACGGGGGTGAAGTTCGACGGCGCGCTTATCGCCAACTTCGCCAGCATCAACCGAATGGTCGATGCGGTTGACGGCGTTCGGGTCTGCATCCCGTACACGGTCCGGTCGACTTTCTCCGAAAAGGTCTGGGAAAAGGGCTGCCACGATCTTGACGGGGTCGAGGCGGAGGAGTTCATGCGGCAGCGCAAGGCCGTGCCGGGTGGGGACTTCGGGCGCATCCACGACCAGCAACTGGTGGTCAAGGCGATCGCGGAGAAGGTCGCCGCGGAGGGCATGCTGCAGAACCCGTTCCGGCTGGACGCACTGCTGTCGACCGCGGCCGAGGCGCTGACCATTGACAAGAACCTCGACCTTAAAGAGTTGGTGCTCGTAGCGAAGAACATCAAGCCGGAGAACATCAAGTTCGCCACTGTGCCTTACACGAGCGCCAGCCTGAAGACGCACGCCGGCTCAGCGGTCAAGCTCGACGACGCCAAGGCGAAGGAGATGTTCGCGGCGGTGCGCGACGACACCATCCAGGAGTGGCTGGCAGCCCACCCGCAGAAGCTGCCCGGTAGCTGAGCCCGGCGCAGCCAGGCGACGTGCTTCCAAGCGTCTGCGCGCCACCGAACGCGAAGCTCCCCGCCCCGGTACCTGGGGAGGGGCGCTTTCGTGCGTCTGCGCTTGTCAGGCCCGCTCGGCGGCCTGGGCGACGAAGGCGCGCCACGCGGCCGGCGTGAAGGTCAGGGCTGGGCCGGTCGGGTCTTTGGAGTCGCGGACCGCGACAACGCCGGGCAGATTGTCGGCTACCTCGACACAGTTGCCGCCGCTGGTGCCGCTGCGGGTGGACTTTCTCCATCGCGCGCCAGTTAAGTCCATTGATTCGCTACTTCCTTGATCAGGTCTAGGGACTGTCGTCGCGGCAGCGCCTCGTTACGGACGCTCTCCCACCGCTCGAAGAGCGTATCCAGGTCTGCCGGCCGGTCCACGACGTCGCCGGCTAGCTGGCTTTCGAGGTGGCCCACCCAAGTGCCGTCGGACATGTGTGCCAGCGACAGCGGACCGGACAGGCCAGCGTGAAGGCCAACATCCACCGGGACGACGTGAATGCTGATGTTGGGCCGCTGTGCGCAGGCTACAAGGTGTAGCAGCTGGTCACCCATCAGTTTCTCGGAGCCCTCACCCGCGCGTCGGACCGCCCCTTCGTCGACGACCACGACAAGCTGTGGTGGGGCGGAACGGTCGAGGATTGCCTGCCGCTCGATCCGAGCCGCTACCCGGCGCTCTACTTCATCCTCTGTCCTACGCGGGTCGAGGCGCAGTACTGCGTGTGCGTACGCCTGAGTCTGCAAGAGGCCGGGAATCAGGTTCGGCTCGAAGTAGCGGAGCTGGGTCGCACCCCGCTCTGCCTCAAGCCAGGGCAGGAACCACGACGGCGCCCCGAGCTTCGTCGCCAGGCGCTCGAAGAACCCACCGTTCTTCAGCGCCCGGTCGGCCCCCCTGACGAAGTCGAGCGTCAGTGCCCGCGTCCCCCCTTCGACGGCGCTGACGTGGGAGGCGCTGAAGCCAGAGCCGCGTCCGAACGCCTCTTGTGTCATCCCGGACGCTCCCCGGGCTCTGCGGATCTCGCAGACGACGAACGCCGCCAGAGGCCCCGGCAGGTCAGCCATTCAAGCTCCCCAAATCGAAAATCGACTACTCATGTCGCTACAGGACGAACGCCATTTCTCCAGTTCAGCCCCGACGCGCGACGCACCTTCCGAGAGTAGTGCTCTCCACATCAGAGTGTCACCAGCGGAACCGCCGCCGTGGCCCGAACCGTCGGCGGGACCTGCGCGGGCCGCCCCGGCAGGAATGGCGGGGCGGCCCCTTCCAACGTGACAGGAGGAGACCCGCCATGCGTTTCAGATTCTGGCGCTGCAAGCCCCAGGCGTCGATCCCGCTCCCGCGCCGACTGCCGCCGAACGAGCGCCCGAGCTGGGCGACGCAACCGACCGAGGTGTTCCCGACGAACGGCCCGGGCCGCGCCGGCAACCCGACCCCGGCGCAGCGCTGGCGAGCCGGCGGGTGGCGGAACAACGGAGGCCCGAGGTGACCCGCGCATCCCGTCCGCACCTGCCGATGCGTCCGCTGTGGCGCTGCCGCGCGTGCGGCGCGGAGTGGCCCTGCCAACCCGCCCGGCTGGCGCTGCTGGTCGAGTACCGCAACGACCGTACGGCCCTGCTGATCTATCTGAGCACGCTCATGGCCGAGGCCGGGGCGCAGCTCTCGCAGCTCAACGGACACGCTCGACCCGAGAACCTGACGGAGCGCTTCCTGACCTGGGCCCGCGCCCGATAGTTGGTACCGTCACGAGGCCACCAGCCCCGACTGATAGGCGAAGACCACCAGCTGGGCCCGGTCCCGGGCGCCCAGCTTCACCATCGCCCGGCTGACGTGGGTACGCGCGGTGGCCGGGCTGACCGCCAGCCGGTCGGCGATCTCGACGTTGCTCAGCCCTTCGCCGACCAGCCCCACCACCTCCCGCTCCCGGTCGGTGAGGGTGCCCAGCCGGGGGTGCGGTCGGGGCACCCGGGCCGGCCGGTGGCGAACTCGCGGACCACCCGCCGGGTCACCGACGGGGACAGCAGCGCCTCCCCGTCGGCGACCAGCCGGATCGCCCGCAGCAACTCGGCGGGGCGGGTGTCCTTGGTGAGGAAGCCGCTGGCCCCGTGGCGCAGCGCGTCGAAGACGTACTCGTCCAGCTCGAACGTGGTCAGCACGACCACCCGGGTACCCGCCAGCTCGGGGTCGGCGACGATCCGCCGGGTCGCCTCTATGCCGTCGATCCCCGGCATCCGAACATCCATCAGCACCACGTCGGGGCGCTCCCGCCGGGCGAGTTCGACGACGCTCAGCCCGTCGGCCGCCTCCCCCACCACCGCGAGGTCGTCCTCGCTCTCCACCAGGGCGCGCAGCCCGATCCGAACCAGGTCCTGGTCGTCCGCGATCAGAACGGTGATCATGCTGCCTCCTCCGCCGGCAGGGTCGCGTACACCCGGAAGCCGCCACCGGGCGCGGGGCCGGCGGTGAACGACCCGCCCAGCGCGGTGACCCGCTCCCGCATCCCGGCCAGGCCGTACCCGGTATCCGGCCCGGCACCGCGCAGCGGCCCGCGCCCGGTGTCGGTGACCTCCACCGCGAACTCGCCCGGGGCGTACCGGAGGCGGACGGCGGCGGTGGCCGGGCCGGCGTGGCGCAGCACGTTGGTCAACGACTCCTGCACCACCCGGTATGCGGCCAGGTCCACGGCGACGGGGAGCTGGCGGGACTGCCCGTCGACCTCGACGGTGACCGGCACCCCGGCACCGGCCAGCCGCTCGCGCAGCTGCGGGAGCTGGGCCAGCCCCGGAGCCGGCGACCGTTCGTCGGCGGCCTCGTCCCGCCGGACCACGGTCAGCGTGACCCGCAACTCGTCCAGCGCCTCCTTGCTGGTCCGGCTGATCGCGGTCAACGCCGCCTCGGCCTGCTCCGGCTTCTTGGCCAGCAGGTGCAGGGCGATCTCCGCCTGCATGTGGATCGCCGCGAGACCGTGCCCGACCACGTCGTGCACCTCCCGGGCGACCCGCAGCCGCTCGGCGTCGGCCAGGCGGCGGGCCTCGTCGACGCGGCCCCGGGCCGCGCTCTCCCGGCCCAGCCGCACCGTGGTCCCTACCGCGAACGGCACCACCACCCACGCGGCGACGGGCATCGCGCCCACCAGGCCGGGCGACCGGACCCCCACGACGACGTGGGCCAGCAGGGCCACCAGCGCGGCGCCGCCGGCCACCGCCGCGGTGCGCAGCGGCAGGTACGCGGCGACCGTGTAGACCGCGACGAAGAAGGACAGCAGGATCGGCCCGTACGGGTAGCCGAGCACCAGGTACGCGGTGCTGGCCGCGGTCACCACCGCCAGCGTCGCCAGCGGCCACCGCCGCCGTACCGCCAATGCCAGCGCCGCCACCACGACCAGCGGATACGTGGCCCGGCCGGTGGAGATCCCCTCGTTGGCGCCGGCCGGACCCGTGCCGACCAGCCCGATGGCGAGCAGCGCCAGGGCGACCAGGGCGTCGAAGAGGTCGTCGCCCCACCCGGTGCGGTTCCGGTCCATGCCGCCCCTCCCCCGACGCCTAGCCGATGTCCCGGCGCTGCAGCAGCAGTCCGCCCACCGCCGCGAAGGCGATCAGATAACCGGCCACCACCAGCGCCGCCTGCCCGCCACCGACCGCGGCCGCGACGCCGGGGGTGTCCCCGGGCGCCCCGAGCGCCGCCGCCAGCGACCCGGCGTTCGGGCCGGGCAGCCCCTTCTGCAGCTGGGCCACCCAGTCGAGCAGCGGCGCGGCGATCGCGGCGAGCAGGTTCTGCACCGCGAGCATCCACACCAGACCCAGCCCGACGGGCAGGGCCACCGCCCGCAGCGCGACGGCGAGCACGGCACCGAGCATGGCCCACATCGTCGCCATCAGCCACCCCGCCCCGATCCCGGTGAGCAGGTCGCCGGCCGACGGCCAGTGCACCGGCTGGGACTCGGCGACCGCGATCAGCGCGCTGGACACCGCGCCGACGGCGAAGACCGAGAGCACCACGACGAGGGCGGCGGCCGCGAGGGTGAGCAGCTTGCCGGCGTACACCTCCAGCCGGGACGGGCCCTGGGACAGCACCGTCTTCCAGGTGCCCCAGCCGTACTCGCCGCCGACCGTGAGCACGCCGAGGATCAGCACGATCGAGCCGAGGAAGACGGGCAGCCCGCCGAGCGAGTTCCCCACCAGCCGGTCCGGCAGCAGCATCGGCAGCGTCCGGTCGGCGTTCGGGCCGGTGGTCCCGCCGGCGATGCTCGCGTACGGGAAGACATAGGTGAAGATCAGCGAGAGCACCAGCGTGATGGCCAGCAGCAGCCAGGACGCCGGCCGTCGGACCAATTTGACCGTCTCGGCCCGGAAGCTACGCGACATCGGCCGTTCCCTTCTCGATGAGGTCGAAGAAGACCTGCTCCAGATCCCGCTCCCGGGGGCGCAGCTCGCGCACCGCCACCCCGGCGTCGACCAGTTCGGCGTTGAGCCAGGCCGCCCGGTCCGGCTCGATCGACAGGTCCAGTCCGCCGTCCACCACCCGCACCCGTTCCTCCCCGACCAGGGCTCCGGCCCGTGCCGCGGCCACGTCCAGCGGGTCGGCCAGCACCCGCAGGCCCGTCGCGCCGCGCAGGTCGGCGACGCTGCCCTCGGCGATCAGCCGGCCCCGGGAGATCACCCCCACCCGGTCGCAGACCTGCTCGACCTCGCCGAGCAGGTGGCTGGAGACCAGGACGGTGCACCCGCCGGCGCCGAGCCGGCGGATCAGCGTGCGCATGTCCGCCATGCCGGCCGGGTCGAGGCCGTTGGTCGGCTCGTCCAGGATCAGCAGGCGCGGGTCCTTGAGCAGGGCGGAGGCGACGCCGAGGCGTTGCTTCATGCCCAACGAGTAGCCGGCGTACCGGTCGCCGGCCCGCTCGGTCAGGTCGACCAGGTCGAGCACCAGCGACACCCGGTCCGCGCCGACCCCCGCGTAGCGGGCGAGCACCCGCAGGTTGTCCCGGCCGGACAGGTACGGGTAGAAGGCCGGCCCCTCGATCAGCGCCCCCACCCCGGTGAGCCGGCCGGCGCCGGGCGCCCGGCCGAGCAGTCGTACGGTGCCGGAGGTGGGCCGGACCAGCCCGAGCAGCATCCTCAGCGTGGTGGTCTTGCCGGCGCCGTTCGGGCCGAGGAAGCCGTACACCTCGCCGGCCCGGACGTTCAGGTCGAGATCTCGCACCGCGGTCAGGCCGCCGTACCGTTTGGTGAGCCCTTCGGTCTGCACTGGCAGGTTCATGCCAGGAACACTGCCGCCCCGCTGGCCCGCGCACGTCGTCGCGGAAGCGACTCCGGTCGTACGCCGCGGGACGTACGCCGGGCGGCCCGGCTACCGGCCTCCGCCGACGACCACCTCGCGGATCGTCCGCAGGAGGATCTTCACGTCGAGCCAGAGCGACCAGTTCTCGATGTAGTAGTTGTCGAAGCGCGCCCGATCCGAGATCGGCGTATCCCCCCGTAGGCCGCTGACCTGGGCCAATCCGGTCAGCCCGGCGGGGACGCGGTGCCGCCAGGCGTAGAGGTCGTGCTCGGCGGAGAAGAGCTCCACGAAGTGGGGGCGTTCCGGGCGCGGACCGACCAGCGTCATGTCGCCGCGGAGGATGTTCCACAGCTGCGGCAGTTCGTCGAGGGAGGTACGCCGTAGGAAACGGCCGACGGGCCCGACCCGGCTGTCGTTCGCCACCGACCACGTGGTCTGCGACTCGGTCTCGTCGACCGGGCGCAGCGAGCGGAACTTGAGGACGTTGAACAGCCTTCCGTTCCGGCCGACCCGCTGCTGCCGGAAGAGCACCCCCGGCCCGCCCTCGATCCGCACTGCCAGCGCGCAGACGGCGAACACGGGGCTGAGCAGGATGAGCGCCAGGGCGCTGAAGACGATATCGCCCGCGCGCTTGAGCGCCCATTGCCAGCCGCTCAGCCGGGGTGGGCGGATCCGCATGACGGGAATCGCTCCGATGTGGTCGGGCCGCGGGGTCTGGGTCTGGAACTGGTGCATCCGCGGTACGACCAAAACGTCATAGGCCGACGCCATCGCCTGGCGGAGGAGGGCGGCAAACCGCGTCTCGGTGGTGTCCGGGTCGGCGACGATCAGCACGTCCGCGCCGCCGCGGGCCATCGCCTCGGTCAGGTGGTCAAGGTCGCCGAGGTAAGGCACGGTGTTGACGGCCGGGTCCGACCGGCGTGCGTTGTCGACGAAGCCGATCACCCGCAGGCCGTACTGCGGATAGCGGGCGAGGACGTGGGCCAGGTCGGCCGCGACCGGACCACTGCCCACCAGGATCGTTCGGTGGCCGACGATGTGCCGTCGCCGGCCGAACATGATCGTCGACGTCGCGACGGCACGCCCCACGATCAGCAGGACGGCCATGACGGCGGCCGCGCGCAACAGGCTGCCGAAGCCCACGAAGCTCTCGTGCCGGATGGCGACGGTGAACGCCACGATCGCCTCCGCGACCAGGAACCAGGCGACCAGCGCGGGCAACTCATCGAGAATGGACAGGTGCAGCCGGGACCGGTAGAAGCCACCGGTCGCCAGGCACGCGATCGCCAGCACAGCCAGGACGGTGAGGCCACGCACATGGTTCGGGTTGAAGGGCACGGGCGTCAGCAGGGCGAGGACGTCCATAGGCAGCACGAGCATCCACGCCCGGAGGTTGCCTGCCCAGTGCGCGGTTTGCGCCGCCGGGGCCGGCGTCGAGGCGACCGGTGACGTCCCGGACGGCAGCCAGAGTCCGGCCGGCTCGCTTCCGGTGGCGGGCTGCCTCGGTACGGAGGGCGCGGACGCCGACGGGAGTTGCGACTTAGCGGTCACTCTGTGGTCTCCGGGGGCGGTCGGTGGGTGTGATAGCAGTCAGACGCGGATCCCAGCTCACGGGTGCAGCTAGGGCACAGACCATCGCGAGGTTCGCGAGGGGATCATCCGCCCTGGTAGCGGCGCGAGCATAACTCGCGACCCACTGTTGATGGGGACGGATCCGATCCCGCCGTGAAGCGAGACAAATACACGACAAAGCTGATCGATGGGTGACCACGATGAGCGATCAGTCCACTACCGACAGAAGTGAGACGGTGCCGCTCGCGGGGCGCGTCGACGGCCGCCTCAGCGGCAACTGGGTATCCTTACATCGGTTGACGGCGCAAATATGGGGGAAGATCTGCCGTGGGGGCGTCCTGCATGTCTGCACGGGCAATCAGGCCAGGTCTCCCATGGCCGAACGGTTGATGGAGGCCCGCCTCCGGGACCGTTTCGGCGAGATGGCCGACTCCATTTTCGTGACGAGCGCGGGGATTCATGGGCCGCCCGGCCGGCCCATGCAGCCCATGGCGGCAGCCGAGCTCAAACGCTGCGGCATTTCCTCGGACCGGTTCGTCTCGCAACCGCTCGACCTGAAGGCAGTGGAGCGGGCCCACCTCGTGCTCACCGCGAGCCGCCGGCAACGGGACGAGATCATCGCGCAGTCGCCGTCCGCCCTGCGGCACACCTTCACCTGGCGGGAACTGGCCTGGCTGGTGGGCGGCCTACGACCCGGCGAGGTGCCCGGCCGCTACCCGGTCGAACGTGTCGCCAACCTGCCTCGAGTGGTGCGGCGCCGGCGTGGCTACTGCAACCGCTCGCTCCCGAGCAGTACGACGTGGCGGACCCCATGGGCGGCACGAAGCAGGACTACCGCGTGGCGGCTGCCCACATCGAAGAGGCCATTCAGACAATCCTGAACGTGTTGTAGGGCTGATGCTCTGCCCGCCGGCCCCGGCTCGGCCGTGGACGAGCGGGGCGAGAGGTCAGTGCGCGGCGGCCAGCACCGCCGCCTCCAGCCGGGCGCGTTCGGCGTCGGCGGGCCACCCGCCGACCAGGTAGAACACGTCCACTACGTCGCCGCCGAGGGTGGATATCCGCGCCGCCCGTACCTGGGCGCCGGCCTCGTCCAGAGCGCAGGCGACCCGGTAGAGGAGCCCGGCCGCGTCGGCGGCACGCAGTTCCAGCAGCACCGCGTCGGTGGCCGCCTCGCGGTGCCAGACCACCCGGGGCGCCGCGCCCTGCCCCCAGCCGGCGAGGGCCCGGCCGCGCAGCCGCTGGGCGACCGAGACGTCGCCGGTGACCGCGCGGCGGAGGTCGGCGGTGAGCGCGATCGGGTCGGGCGCCAGGCCGTAGCGGGGCTGTACCCGGCACTCGACCAGGGCCCGGCCGTCGACCGTGGCGGCGTCCGCGGAGATCACCTCCAACCGGTGCAGGGCCAGGCAGCCGGCCACCGTCGCGAGCAGGCCGCGCCGGTCCGCCGCGGCCACCGACACCCGGTCCTCCCCCACGTGTACGACGGGCAGCGGCCTCGCGACCAGGGCCGGGTCGGGCGCGGGCGGGGCGGGCAGCACGCCGGTGTCCAGGGCGGTACGGACCCGGGCGACCAGTTCGGCAACGAGCCGCCCCTTCCAGTCCGACCAGGCGGCCGGACCGGTGGCGGCGGCGTCGGCCCGGACGAGGGCGTGCAGCAGCTCCAGGGTGGTGGTGTCGCCCACCTGCGTGGCGACCGCGGCGATGGTCTTGGGGTCGGACAGGTCACGGCGGGTCGCCACGTCGGCAGCAGCAGGTGCAGCCGGACCAGCCGGCCGATCAGCGCCGCCTCGGCCTCGCGCAGCCCGATCCGGGCCGCCACCGCCTCGGCCAGCGGCGCGCCGAGCGTGCTGTGGTCTGCGCCGGTGCCGGCGGGGTGGTGCCTGCCGGCCCGCCCGGCGGCGCCGTCAGCACCTAGTCCCTTGCCGATGTCGTGCAGGAGCGCGCCGAGCAGCAGCAGGTCGGGGCGGTCCACCTCGCGGGTGTGCCGGCTGGCCTCGTACGCGGTCTGCACGAGGTGCCGGTCGAGCGTGAACCGGTGCACCGGGTTGTGCTGGGGCAGGCTGCGCAGCCGGGTCCACTCGGGCAGCCAGCCGTCGACCAGGCCGTACCGGTCGCAGGTCTCCCAGGCGGGCACCAGGCCGGGACCGGCACCGAGCAGGGTGATCAGCGCGGCCCGGGCGGCCGGCGGCCAGGGCGCGGGCAGCGGCGGGCAGTACGCGGCCAGCCACTCGCAGGTGGCCCGGGCGATCGGGAGCCGGGTGGTGGCCGCCGCGGCGGCGACCCGCAGCGACAGGCTCGGGTCGGGTCGGGCGCCGATAGCCGTACGCGCGAGCACCAGCTCGCCGTCGTGTTCCACCACGTCCCGGGCGACGGGGCGGCGCACCGGGCGGCCGTCGGCGCCCCGGCGGCGGCC
>NZ_JAEVHJ010000039.1:0-32845 GCF_016802855.1 Micromonospora sp. ATA51
TGTCCCGGCGGATCGCCGCCGCCGCGCACCGGGCCCGCGCCCGGCTGTCCGGCCTCGACACCAGTCTCGGTCCGATCCTCGGGTACGCCTCGGCGAGCGAGTTCCTCCGCCTGCTCCGGCCGGCCTGGTGGGTGCTGCGCGGCTACCTGGCGGCGGCACTGCTCTCGGCGATCTTCAGTGGTGACCTCACCCTCGTGCCCCGGCCCTTCCTCAGCGAGGTCACCGGCCTGCTCGTGCTCGTCGCCGCCGTGCTGGCCTCGATCTGGCTCGGTCGCAACTCCGACCGGCTGCGGCGGTGGCCGCGCCGGCTGATGCACGCCGGCGCCCTCGTGCTGGTGGTCTTCGGGCTGGTCCTGCTCGTCAACCTCGACGAGCGGTCGCAGTGGGACGACTTCGGCTACCAGGGGGTGTCGGTCGGCGACCGGTACGACAGCGTCCAGGACGTCTTCGTCTACGACAGCGAGGGGCGGCTGGTGGAGAACGCCCGGCTCTTCGACCAGAACGGCGTGCCGATCCGGCTCGGCTACCCGTCGTGCGTCGACCCGGCCCAGCCGGACGCCGCGCTGCGCACCGGCTACCCGTACTGCCCGGAAATGGCCCCGTTCCGGCCGCGGCCGCCCGCCACGGCACCGGTGCCGCCGGGGGCGAACGGGGGCGGGGCGACCCCGGCGCCGTCGGGAAGTTCGTTGCCGACGGCGGCCGCCACGCCGACCGCGGTTCCCAGCGCGACGGTGACTCCGGCCCCGACCGGCACGGTCCCGGAGCCGAGCCCGACCCGCTGAACCACACCGAGGGGCGCCCACCGATCCGGTGGGTGCCCTCGTGCGTCCATGATGGACGGGGCGGTGCAGCGCGACCCGATCTTGATCGCTACGGTGTCGCTTGCTCTCACCCCACCCCGGAAGGAACGCCCGTGTCAGAGCAGGTCGCCGTCGCTCCCGCACCCCCCGCACGGGAGAGCGAGCAGCAGCCCGTCGCCCCGTCCACACCGGCCGCCGGGCGGTCCCGGATCGGCACGGTCCTCGGCGTCGTCGTGCTGATCCTCGGCGTGCTGGTCGCGCTCGCGGTGGGCGCGGTGCTCAAGCTCGGTCCCGGACCCCTCGGCGGCTTGCTGGGCCGCGACGGCACGGCCGACGCGAAGGCCGGCGACTGCGTCGCCGAGCTGCCCCGGGTCGCCGGCACCGGGGCTACGTCGGTCGACGACGCGACGATCGTCCCCTGCACCGGCGCCCGGGCCGCGTACGCGGTGGTCGGCCGGGTGGACGACCCGGCCGCCGCACGGAGCCGGTCGGCGGTGGCGTGCGAGCCGCACTTCCGCCCCGGCGACGACGGATACGTCCTCTACCGCGTCGGCGGTGACGGCGACGGCTACCTGCTCTGCCTTGTCCGGAAGGCGAACGGGAGGTGAATGCCACTGTTCTCGCGTCTTCCCCGGCGTGGTCGCGGCGTGGCAGGCTACCCGCACGTAGGACCACTGGGCGACCAGCCAACGATGACTGACCGCTAGGAGGACGGGCCATGGGCGAGACGGTGAGCTTCACCAGCAACGGAGGGACGAGCGAGGGGTATCTCGCGATACCCTCCGGCGGTGTGGCCAGCCCGGCGGTCATCGTCATCCAGGACTGGTGGGGTCTCGTGCCCCACGTCCGGGCGGTGGTGGACCGCTTCGCCGAGGCGGGGTTCGTCGCCCTCGCCCCGGACTTCCGGCACGGCGAGCCGGCCAGCAAGCCGACCGAGCCGCGACAGATGCTGAACGGGCCGCAGATGGACGAGGCGGCGACGGAGATCGCCGCCGCGGCGGAATACCTCGCCGGCCGTCCCGAGGTCACCGGCAAGGTCGGCTGCGCCGGCTTCTGCGCCGGCGCCAGCCTGGCCCTCTGGTCGGCGACGTTCTCCGAGCGGATCGTCGCCGCCGCCGGCTTCTACCCCCGGCTGCCCTGGGAGGGGATGCGCGCCGACTGGGCCGACTACGCCGGCAAGGCCGCCCTGATCCACTGCTCCGAAGAGGACGGCCTCTCGTCCGCGGACGGCGTGCAGGCCGCCCGCCGGGCCATCGAGGCGGCCGGCGGCAGTTGCCAGACCTACGACTACCCGGGCACGTCACACGCGTTCTTCAACGAGGACCGGCCGGAGAAGTTCGACCAGCGGGCCGCCGCCACCGCCTGGGCCCGCACCCTGGAACTCTTCCGGGCCAAGCTTGGCTGAGCCGCGTACGCCCGACGAGGTGGTCGCCCGCGCCGCGCGGGCGACCGACCTCGCCGACCTCGACGCCGCGGTGAGCGACTGCTTCGCCTGCCCGCGCCTGGTGGCCTGGCGGGAGGAGGTCGCCCGGGTCAAGCGGGCGGCCTTCCGCGACCAGCGGTACTGGGGCCGCCCGGTGCCCGGCTTCGGCGCCGCCGACGCGCGGATCGCCATCCTCGGGCTGGCACCGGCCGCGCACGGCGCAACCGCACCGGCCGGATCTTCACCGGGGACCGCTCCGGTGACGTCCTCTTCGCCGCGCTGCACCGCGCCGGCCTGGCCAACCAGCCGACCAGCGTGGCCGCCGACGACGGCCTGACCCTGCGGGACACCCGCATCTTCGCCGCGGTGCGCTGCGCACCGCCGGACAACAAGCCCACCCCGGCCGAGCGGGACACCTGCGCGCCGTGGCTGCACCGGGAGGTCGCGCTGATCCGGCCCACCCTGCGCGTCGTGGTCGCGCTGGGTGCCTTCGCCTGGGCCGCGTGGTGGCCGGTGCTGCGCGACGTGTACGGGGTCCGGCCGCCCAGTCCGCGACCGGCCTTCGGCCATGGGGCACACTGGTCCGGCGGCTCCGCACCGGCGCTGCTCGGCTGCTATCACGTCAGCCAGCAGAACACCTTCACCGGGCGGCTGACACCAGGGATGCTGGACGACGTGTTCGCCCGGGCGAAGCAGTTGGCCGGGGTGGACTGAGGATGCGTGGGGCGGTGGGATGGACCTCGGCGTGCTGCGCAGGTGGTGGCCGATCGCGGCGGTGACCGTCCTGCTGGCCGTCGCCGCGCTGGCGGCCGGGCACTCCTCGATCGGGGCCAGCCGGATCCCGCCCGCCGCCGACAACATCCCCTACGTGCCGGACTACCCCTCAGCCGAGCCCGCGCCGTCGATCGCCGTCGAGCCGAGGGACGGCGCCGAGGCCACCCAGGCGCAGATCCCGGACTGGATCGTCACCGCCGCCATGGTCGTGCTGGGCCTGGCGGCCCTGCTCGCCATCGGGTACGTCGGCTGGACGCTGGTCCGCGGCGCGCTGCGGCGGACCACCCGGGCGATCCCGGCGCAGCGGGCCCGGCGTACCGCCGAGGGCACCGCGCGGGAGGTGGTGGCCGCGCTCGACGCGGGCCTGGTGGAGTTGGACGACCGGGCCACCGACCCGCGGACCGCGGTGATCGCCTGCTGGGTCCGGCTGGAGGAGGCCGCCGAGGAGGCCGGCGTGCCCCGGCTCGCCGGGGACACCCCGACCGATCTGGTCAGCCGGCTGCTGCGCGGCGACCCGGCGGCCGGCGTCCCTGCGATCGCCAGCGCGGACGTGCTGGACGGGTTCGCGCACGTCTACCGCGAGGCCCGGTACGCCACGCACACCGTCGACGAGCGGATGCGCGACCAGGCCCGGGCGGCGCTGCGCCGGCTGCGCGGCGAGTTGACCAACCTCGCCGGCCAGGTGGCGCCGTGAGCGCGAGGAGTGAGCCGGTCCTGCGAGCCCCGCAGTCGCGAACCGAGGTGGCGCCGTGAGTACCAGCATCGACGACCTGCTGTCGTTCGAGGAGGAGCCGGCGGGACCGGCCGTCCAGTCCCGCGGTGGCCCGGTGCGCCTGGTGCTGCGTGCCCTCCTGGTCACCGCGGCGATCGTGGCGGTCGTCGTGGCGGGCCTACGGGTGGTCGGCCTCCAGGTCTCCCTGTGGATCGTCGTCGCCGGTGTGCTCGCGCTGCTCGCCGTCCGGCGGGTCACCGGGGCGCTGTCGCCCCCGCCGCCGCCCCGGGCCGGTTACCGTGCGCCGGCGGGCGAGGAGCCGGGCAGCTGGAACTGGGCCGCCCGGGACGCGCTGCGCGCCGCGATCAACGGGTGGGAACGCCCGCTGGACTGGTGCGCGGGCAACCGCGAGCGGTTCACCGAGCGGGTCCTGCCCCGGATCGGCGAGCTGGCCGACGAGCGGCTGCGCCAGAAGCACGGCATCACCCGCGAGTCCGACCCGGCCCGCGCCCGCACCCTGCTAGGGGAGCCGCTGTGGACGTTCCTCAGCACGCCCTCCCGCCGCCGCCCGTCGCCGCGCGACCTCGCGGCGATCGTCACCGAACTGGAGAAGCTGTGTTGACATCTTCCCGGCCCTGAAGGACCGGGATTCCCACGGTCGCCCGTGAGGTTTCCTGCTTCGTCACCGACCGCCTTGTCCGGGAGGGCTCCCGTTGAGGTCTTACACCAGCTCCACAGGCAGACACCGCCAGCCCGGCGGCCAGAATGTTTCGCGCCGGGTTCACGTCACGGTCGTGGATGGCGCCGCAGTCGCACGTCCAGGTCCGGACGTGCAGCGGCATCGTGTCCCGTACGGTTCCGCAGGTCGAGCACAGTTTGGAGGAGGGGAACCAGCGGTCGACCGCGATCACCTTACGGCCGTACCACTGGGTCTTGTATTCCAGCATGCTGCGAAAGTCGCGCCACGCCGCGTCGCTGATGGCGCGGGCGAGTGTGTGGTTTTTCAGCAGGTTCCGAACGGTGAGGTCCTCGATCACGATCGTTTGGTTATCACGAACAAGCCGAGTGGTGATCTTGTGCAGGTGGTCGCGTCGCCGGTCGGCGATGCGAGCATGAACCTTGGCGACCTTGCGGCGGGCCTTGTCCCGGTTCGCCGAGCCCTTGACCTTCCGCGACAGCTCCCGCTGGACGCGGGCGAGCCGGGCACGGTCACGCCGCTCATGCCGAGGGTTGGTGATCTTTTCCCCGGTCGACAGGGTCAGCAGGCGGTCAAGCCCGGCGTCTATCCCGATCGCCGCGGTGGTCGGGGGCAGCGGCTGCAGGGTCTGGTCCTCGCACAGCACGGACACGAACCAGCGGCCCGCGCTGTCCTGGGACACTGTCACCGTCGACGGCTTCGCACCCTCCGGGAGAGGGCGCGACCACACGATGTGCAGCGGCTCCCCCATCTTCGCCAGCGTCAGCATGCCGTCGCGGAAGCGGAAAGCGCTGGTGGTGTACTCCGCCGACTTCCGCGATCTCTTCCGCGACTTGAAACGCGGGTACTGCGCGCGTTTGGCGAAGAAGTTTGTGAAGGCCGTCTGAAGGTGCCGCAGGGCCTGCTGAAGCGGAACCGAGGAGACCTCGTTGAGGTAGGCCAGTTCCCCGGTCTTCTTCCACTCGGCCAGCATCGCCGACGTGGCGTTGTAGCTGACGCGTTCCTGCCGGAGAGTCCACGCCTCCGTACGGGCCGCCAACGCGAGGTTGTAAACCTTCCGCACGCATCCGAACGTGCGCGACAGCTCGGCTGCCTGCGCCTCAGTCGGATAGAAGCGGTACTTGAATGCCCGCTTCACCCGCGTGGTCTTCATGGCTACCGAACTATCGCATCGCCCTGTGACAATCTGCGGGCTCTCGGGAGGGGCCACCGGTCCGCCTTGCCGGCGAACCGGCTATCCCTGCCCTGCTCCGCAGGAGTTCGATTCCTCCCCGCCCTGAAGGGCGAGGGCTCCTCGAAGGAGTACTGATGAACGACGTGGACCGGAGCATGCCCCCCGCCGAGGTGGGCCAACTGGCCCGGGCGGTGCTCGACGCGGTCGGCACGGTCGTGGTCGGCAAGCGGGAGGCGCTGGAACTCGTCCTCGCCGGCATCCTCGCCGGTGGGCACGTGCTGCTGGAGGACCTGCCGGGGCTGGGCAAGACGCTGACCGCGCGCTCCTTCGCGCAGGCCCTCGGGCTGGACTTCCGCCGGCTCCAGTTCACCCCCGACCTGCTGCCCGCCGACGTCACCGGCTCCTTCCTGTACGACCAGCGCAGCGGCGACTTCTCGTTCCGGCCCGGCCCGGTCTTCACCAACCTGCTGCTCGCCGACGAGATCAACCGGACGCCGCCGAAGACCCAGTCGGCGCTGCTGGAGGCGATGCAGGAGAAGCAGGTCTCCGTCGAAGGCGTCACCTACCGGCTGGACGAGCCGTTCCACGTGCTCGCCACCGCCAACCCGATCGAGTACGAGGGGACGTACCCGCTGCCGGAGGCGCAGCTCGACCGGTTCCTGCTCCGGGTGTCGTTCGGCTACCCGAACCACGAGGAGGAGTGGGAGGTGCTGCGCCGGCGAATGGCCCGCCGTCGCGAGGAGGCCGAGATCAAGCCGGTGGTGGACGCCGCCACGCTGCGCGCCATGCAGGCCGCGCTGGAGGACGTGGTGGTCGAGGACTCGATCGGCCGCTACATCGTGGCGCTCACCGCGGCCACCCGGGAGCACCCGTCCGCGCTGGTCGGCGCCTCCCCGCGCGGCTCGCTGGCGCTGCTGCTGCTGGCCCGGGTCCGGGCGTCTTCGCCGGCCGGGACTACGTGGTGCCGGAGGACGTCAAGGAGGTGGCGGTGCCCGCGCTGGCCCACCGGATCACGCTGCGCCCGGAGATGTGGCTGCGCCGGGTCGACCCGTCCTTCGTCGTCGGTGAGGTCCTCGAGCAGACGCCCGCCCCGGCCAGCGGCGCGCTGCCCAGCTACGCGGCCGGGCGGCCCGGGCGCTGATGGCCAGCCGTCACGACCCGGAGCCGGCGACGGGCTGGGCGCCCACCTGGGCGCTCGGCCGGGCGTGCTGCTCACCGGGCTGCTGTTGATCGCGGCGGTGCTGTTCGGCCGGGTCGACCTGGTGGTGCTGGCCACGCCGTTCGCCCTCGGCACCGCGTACGCGCTGCGCCGACGGCCCACCGCCGGGCCCCAGCTGGAGATCAGCACCGGAGACGCACACCTGGTGGAGGGCGGCCCGATGACCGCCACGGTCGCCGTCGGCAACCCGGACACCGTGTCGTACGACGTGGCGGTGGTGCGGACCCGGATGTCGCCGTGGCTGCGGGTGGAGAAGGTCGGCTTCGGCGGGACGGGCCTGCAGGTGGCCCGCGCCGGGGGCGCCGACCGGCCCTTCGTCACCTCCGTGCCGAGGGGCACGGCGGTCGACCTGGAGCTGTCCGGTACGGCGCTGCGCTGGGGCCGGCACCCGATCGGTCCGGCCGGCGCCCGGGTCGCCAGCGCGGACGGGCTGCTGGTCTCCCGGGCCGTGATCACGACCCGGTGCGGATGCGGGTCTACCCGAGGACCGAGCCGTTCGAGGCGGTGGAGGCGATGCCCCGCGCGGCCGGGCTGGTCGGCGCGCACCATTCCCGGCGGCCGGGGGAGGGCGGCGAGCTGGCCGGGGTGCGGGTCTTCGCCCCGGGTGACCGGCTGCGCCGGATCGACTGGCGGGTCTCGCTGCGGGCCCGCCAGCTGCACGTCGCGGCCACCCTCTCCGACCGGGACGCCGAGGTGGTGGTGCTGCTCGACGTGCTGGCGGAGGCGGGCCGCTCCGGGGGTGTCAACGGTCCCGCGTCGGTGCTCGACACCACGGTCCGGGCGGCCGCCGCGATCGGCGAGCACTACCTGCACCGGGGCGACCGGGTGGCGATGCTGGAGTACGGTCCGGCCGCCCGCCGGCTGCGCCCGGCCACCGGACGCCGGCAGTACCTGACGGTGCTGGAGTGGCTGCTCGACGTGCACGCCGAGGCCTCCCCGCACGAGCCGTACGACCAGGTCTTCGGGCCGCAGGTGCTCTCCGTCGACGCGCTGGTGGTGGTGCTCACCCCGCTGTTGGACGAGCGGTCGGCGCAGATGCTGGCCCGGCTCGCCCGGGGCGGACGGTTCGTGGTCGCGGTGGACACCCTGCCGGCCGACCTGCCGCCGCCGAAGGACCGGGGCTGGGCCGAGGTGGCGTACCGGCTGTGGCGGCTGGACCGGGACACGATGATCGGTCAGCTCCGCGAGCACGGTGTGCCGGTGGTGCGCTGGGCCGGCGCGGGCAGCCTGGACCAGGTGCTCCGGGACGTCGCCCGGCTGGCCACCGCCCCCCGGGTGGGTACCCGATGAACGACATGCTGGAGGCGGTGAACGAACGGGTCCGCGCCGTGCGGTACGCGGCCACCCGGGTCAGCCTGGCTCCGTTGCTGGTCCGGGCCGCCATCTTCCTGACCGTGCTGGTCGGTTTCCTGCTGGCGTACCCCGTGCAGGTCTTCGCGCCGCGGGCGCTGTTGGCCCTCACGGTGGTGGCGGTGCTGCCGGCGGTCGGGCCGCGCCGGGTCTGGCCGACCTTCGCGGCGCTGGTCACGGTCGGTGGGTGGCTGCTGGCCTCGGCCGGCTTCGACCGGCCGATCGCGCTGTGGCGGCTGCTCGGCGTGGCGACGCTGCTCTACCTGGCGCACACCCTCTGCGCGCTGGTCGCGCTGCTGCCCTTCGACGGGGTGGTCGACCCGGATCTGATCCTGCGGTGGTTGGCCCGGGCCGGTGCGGTGGTGCTCGCCAGCGCGGTGCTCGGCATCCTGCTGGCCGGGCTCAGCGGGGCGGGGGCGGACCGGGGCTTCCAGGCGGCCACGGTGGCGGGACTGCTGGTCGCGGTGGCCGTCAGCGCGTTGCTCGGGTGGCTGTTGCGTCGCAGATAACGGGACGGACAGGACGTTGTGCAGGTCACAGGTGTTGTGCTCGGTCACAGAAGGGGGTCTCGAACGGGATTAGCCGAGCCGCCCGGGGAAAGATAGATGACGTGAATCCGAAGCGGATCCTTGTCGTGGGTGCCGGGCACGTCGGCCTGTACGCCGCTCTGCGCCTGTCCAAGAAGCTGAGCTCCCGTGAGGCCGAGGTCGTCGTCGTCGACCCGCAGCCGCACATGACCTACCAGCCGTTCCTCCCCGAGGCGGCGGCCGGCAACATCTCGCCCCGGCACTCCGTGGTGCCGCTGCGGCGGGAGTTGCGCAGGTGCAAGGTGGTGGCCGGCACGGTGACCCGGATCGACCACGACCGGAAGACGGCGGTCGTGCAGCCGATCAGCGGCCCGACCCGGGAGATCCAGTACGACCACGTGGTGGTCGCCCCCGGCTCGGTGTCCCGGACGCTGCCGATTCCGGGCCTGCACGAGCACGGCATCGGGTTCAAGACCATCGGCGAGGCCATCTACCTGCGCAACCACGTGCTGGACCGGCTCGACGTGGCGGCCGCCACGACCGACCCGGACGTCCGCCGTTCCGCGCTGACCTTCACCTTCGTCGGCGGTGGCTACGCCGGCATCGAGGCGCTGGCCGAGATGGAGGACATGGCCCGGGACGCGATGCGCTACTACCCGGAGCTGAAGCCGGAGGACATGCGCTGGGTCCTGGTCGAGGCCACCCAGCGGGTGCTGCCCGAGGTCGATCGGGACATGGGCGCCTACACGGTGCAGGAGCTGCTCAAGCGGAACATGGACATCCGGCTGGACACCCGGCTGGAGTCCTGCGTCGACGGGATGGTCAAGCTCTCGGACGGCGACAGTTTCCGCTCCGACACCATCGTCTGGACGGCCGGCGTGAAGCCGTCGCCGATGCTGGACGCCACGGACTTCCCGCGCGACGAGCGCCGGCGGGTCACCTGCCTGCCCACCCTCCAGATCGTGGACGGCGACCGGGTCGTCGAGGGCGCCTGGAGCGCCGGCGACTGCGCCGCGGTGCCGGACCTGACCAAGGAGCCGGGCAACTTCTGCTCGCCCAGCGCACAGCACGCGGTCCGGCAGGCCGCCCGGATGGCCGACAACATCGTGAACGTGATCCGCGGTCGCGAGCCGGTCAACTACAAGCACAAGCACGCGGGCAGCGTGGCCAGCCTCGGCCTGCACAAGGGCGTGGCGCAGGTCTACGGGATCAAGATGACCGGCTGGCCGGCGTGGTTCATGCACCGGACGTACCACATGTCGCGGATCCCGTCGTTCAACCGCAAGGTCCGGGTCGTGGTCGACTGGTCGCTGGCGTTCTTCCTGAAGCGCGAGGTGGTCGCGCTGGGCCAGCTGCACGACCCGCGTGAGGAGTTCGCCGAGGCCTCCCTGCCGGTCGGCGCGCTGCGCAGCTGAGTTAGTACGGAAGGGTCGTCGCCACGGCTGTCGTGGCGGCGGACCCTTTTCGTCTCGCTCTGCTTCAACCCACGCAACACCTCGGTGAGCCGGCGCTTCTGTTCGGACGTGAGTGGCGCCCGCGGGTGGGTCAGAAGCGCCAGGTCCAGGCGTCGGCGATCCGGGTGCCGGGGCCGAAGAGCTGCTCCAGCGTCTTGTGCAGGAGCGGCGCGTGCGGGGCGTCGTCGGTCAGCGCCACGCACGACGCCCCCCAGAACTGGACGTCCCGGGCGGCCTGCCGCCGTTGCTCGTCGCCGATCGCCGCCGGAACGCCCCGCTTGGCCACCTCGGCCAACAGTGCCGAGGTGGGGCGCTTGTAGGTGCCCATGGTGGCCGAGCCGCCCCGGCCGTACGGGCCGATGAAGAAGCCCTCCGGCATGCCGAACTCCGCGTCCGCCGCGGTCGCCCAGCGCATCGGCCCCGGGTCCTTCGGGGTGGCGGGCGGCACGGGGACCAGCACGCCGCCGGGGCGTACGCACTGCCGCCAGTGTCCGGCGGTGACGAACGCCGGCAACGCCGGCCGCTCCGTGGTCGGCAGCGGCGCCGGGAAGACGCTGAGCAGGGCCGCGCCGACCGCCAGGGGGACCAGCCGCCGGGCCCGGCCGGGCTCGCGCAGGGCGCGGTCCACCGCGAGCGTCAGCAGGGTGCCGGCCAGCGGCAGCAGGGCGAGGCCGAACCGCATCGGCAGCGCGCCGTCCACCACCGGCAGGCCGCCCAGCAGGGCGTACGGGCCGGGCAGCGCGGTCCGTTCGCCGGAGATCACCAGCTCGGGGCCGAGTGACAGCACGCCCATCACCAGCGCCCCGGCGACGCAGGCGACGACCACCGGCCGGCGGCCGAGCCAGACCGCGCAGGCGCCGGTGACCAGCAGCAGCGGCCAGCCGAGGAAGGTGTTGTACTCGGCCGGCCCGGTGGTCAGGTGGGACGAGGTGTCGCTGCCCAGCACCGAGAGTGGGGAGATCGTCCACCAGCTGCTCAGGTCGGCGGAGAAGTAGTGCGGGCTGAACATCCCGTCGGCGACCCCCTGTGGCCCGGCGAACTGGTACCAGAGCGGGTACGCCAGCACCAGCAGCGCCAGGCCGGCGGCGAGCATCAACCCGCCGCCGAATGTGGGCAGGGCTCGCCGGAACAGCGGTCGGTCGGTCACCGCGTAGGCGACGGTCATCACCAGCAGGGTGAGCGCGGCGAGGAAGAGCACCTCCTCGCCGACGAAGACCTGGACGGTGACTGCCGCCGCCAGCGCGACCGCCGAGGTGGCCAGCCGGCGGCGGTCCGGCCCGTCCAGGGTGCCGGCCGGGTCGGCGGCCCGGAGCAGCCGGACCACCAGCCAGACGATCACCGGGACCAGCCACTGCGCGGTCATGTGCAGGTGACTGTTGCTCTGCGAGATCATGCCGGGGCCGAAGCCGCACAGTGCGGCGCCGAGCCCGGCGGCGAGCCGGCGGGCCCGCAGCGTCCGGGTGAACAGCAGGTACCAGGCGGCCGCCGTGCCGGCCAGGTTCCCGGCGGCCAGCAGCGCGAAGGTGACCGGCGCGCCGACCAGCAGCGTGACCGGGGCGAGGAGCATCCCGAGCGCGATCACCGTGGTGTTGGTCATCAGGTTGACCCCGTCCGGCGCGTTGAGCCGGTCGGTGAGCAGGCTGAAGTCGCCGAGCAGGGCGCGCGAGTCGACGGCCAGGAACCACTCGTAGAGGGTCTGGTCCTCGGGGTTCAGCGCGAGCATCCGCTGCCCGGGCGACGGCCACAGCCCGTGGGTGAGCCAGCCCGCCAGCAGCGCGAAGAGCAGCCCGGCCAGCAGGTCCGCGCGATAGCGGACCGCGGTGGCCAGCAGCTGGGCGGACCGGGACGGGCGGGCGACCTCCGGTTCGAGGCGGACAGCCTGGCCGGGGTCGGGCCCGGGGGCGGTGCGGGCTGCGCTGGTCACGGCCTCGACCATAGTGGCGCGACCAGCACGGGGTACGCCGGGTCCGGGCGCAACGACTACGGTGAGACTGCACCGCCGCGTGTCGCCGCGCCGGTGTCACCCGCCCGGGTGGTGGAACGGCAGACACGGCCGCCTTAAAAGCGGCTGCCGAAAGGCGTGCGGGTTCGACCCCCGCCCCGGGCACCGAGACTCTCAGCTTTCCCACAGCTTTCCGCCCGGCGTGGGCTGCGAGCCCCGTTTACCCTTGAGGGTGCACGTTCACGTGCACTGACCCCCTGAGGGAGGCCTGAGAAGTGAAGACCTCGAACCCGGTGCTCGCCCGGCTCGGCCAGGCGGCCGAGCGTGAGCGGGCGGCCGGGTACGCCCAGCCCGGGCCGTACGGACAGCCCGGTTACCCGCAGCAGTACGCGCCCTACCAGCAGCAGTACCCGACCGGCACCGGCTACCCGGCGGCACCGCCCACCGTGACCCCGATGACCCTCGACGACGTCGTCGTCAAGACGGTCATGCTGCTCGGCCTCCTCGGCGCCTCCGCCGCGGCGGCGTGGGTGCTCGTGCCCGACGCCCTGGTCGGTGTCGCCTGGATCGGCGCCGCCGTCGTCGGCCTGGCGCTCGGCCTGATCATCTCGTTCTCGCGGATGGCGAACCCGGCGCTGGTCGTGGCGTACTCGGTCGTCGAGGGCGTCTTCGTCGGCATGGTCAGCAAGGCGTTCGAGTCGCTCTACGACGGCATCGTGCTGCAAGCCGTGGTGGCGACCTTCGGCGTCTTCTTCCTGATGGCGGTGATCTACAAGGCACGGATCATCCGAGCCACCCCGAAGTTCGCCCGGATCATGATCTCGGTCATGGTCGGTCTCTTCGCGGTGATGCTGATCAACCTGGTGCTCGCCCTCTTCGGCGTCAACACCCACCTGCGCGACGGCAGCCCGCTGGCCATCGGCTTCAGCCTGGTCTGCATCGTGGTCGCCTCGCTGAGCTTCGTGCTCAACTTCCACGAGATCGAAGAGGGCGTCCGGATGGGGCTCCCGCAGCGCTACTCCTGGATCGCCGCCTTCGGCATCGTGGTCGGCCTGGTCTGGCTCTACCTGGAGATCCTGCGCCTGCTCAGCTACTTCCAGGGCGACGACTGACCCGCCCGCCGCCCGATCCCGGCGCCCGCCTCCGCGACAGCGGCGGCGGGCGCTGTCGTTTTCCCGTCGCCGCCGGGCCGCCCGGGGCAGAGTGGGACCCGGGGGTACGTCGGGCGAGGAGGTCGCGGTGCGGAGTGCCAACCCGGTGCTGACCCGACTGGACGACGTCGGCCGGACCGAACGCCAGGTGCTCGGGGTCGGGGCCGCCGAGGCGATGACCGTGGACGACGTGGTGACCCGGACGGTCGGCCTGCTGCTGCTCACCGGCGTCACCGCCGCCGTCGCCTGGGTGGTGGTCCCGCAGGCGGTGTGGCTCTCGGCGGCGCTGGCCGGAACCGCGATCGCCGGGTTGGTGCTGGTGCTGGTCATCTCGCTGAAGCAGATCACCAACCCGCCGCTCATCGCGGCGTACGCCGTGCTCCAGGGGCTGCTGCTCGGTGTGGCCAGCCGGGCCTTCGAGCTGATCTACCCGGGGATCGTGGTGCAGGCGGTGATCGGCACCTTCGGCGTCTTCCTGGGCATGGCGCTGCTCTACCGGGCCCGGCTCATCCGCGCCACCCCGCGGCTCGCCCGGCTGGTCGCCGGCGCGCTCATCGGCATCCTCGCGATCAGCCTGGTCAACCTGGTCACCTACCTGCTCACCGGCCGGCAAGGGGTGGAGGCGTACAGCCTGACCAGTCGGGTCGGCTGGCTGCCGTACCTCATCTCGGTGGTGGCGATCATCGCCGGGGCGTTCAGCTTCATCCTCGACTTCGACCTGGTCGAGCGGTCGGTCCGGGCCGGCCTGCCCCGCCGGTACGCCTGGTTCTGCGCGTTCGGCCTGCTGGTCGGGTTGATCTTCCTGTACTGGCAGATCCTGCGCCTGCTCAGCTACCTGCGCCGGTGACCGCCGGCCCCTCGTAGACTCGGCGGCGATGAGCGCAGCGGAACTGGACCGGGCGGTGGATCTGCTGGTCCGTCAGGTCGGTCACTGGCAGCAGCCCCGGTGGTCGGCGTCGGCCGAGGGCGGCAA
The DNA here is from genome assembly GCF_016802855.1 of Micromonospora sp. ATA51. Lineage (NCBI taxonomy): Bacteria > Bacillati > Actinomycetota > Actinomycetes > Micromonosporales > Micromonosporaceae > Micromonospora > Micromonospora sp. ATA51. The sequence goes on from NZ_JAEVHJ010000039.1 coordinate 14,197, forward strand.
CGTGTCCCGGGCCGACCTGGTGCACAAGCTGGTGCAGGAGCTCGCCAACCTGGCGGCGGACGTGGAGGGCGGGCCGCGCCGGGACGTACCCCGGTTGGGCAACGACCTGGTGCTGCCGGACCAGCTCCGGGTGGTCGCGGCCGATCTGCTGGCGGCCGGGCCGCCGGAGGCGGTGCTCGACCGGGCCGCCGAGGCGGTCAGCAGGACCCGCTCGGCGCTCTGACCGCGCGGCTGCCGGCGGACCGCTGGCGCGGCGGCGGTCAGCGCTTCAGCCAGCGCCGCAGCTTCCGCCGCCGGGCCCGGTCGCGGGCCCGGGCGACGGCCCGCACGTCCCGGCCGGCCGTCGCGGCCTGCCGCGCGTGCAGGATGCCGTACGTGAAGGTGTTCTCGCCGTCGGCGTACGCGCGCAGCGCCTGCCGCCGCAGCACCTCGCGGGTGACCACCGAGTCCTGATGCGCGCCGAGCAGGTCCTGCAGGTCCTTGAGCCGGTCGACCAGCCTGCCGGCGGGCTTCCCGACCGCCGGCTCGCGCACCTCGACGGCGTACCGGGCTGCCTTGTACGCCTTCCGCGCCTCGTGCAGCGCGACGTCCTCCGCCGCGTCGTCCGGCCGGTCACCGGCGAGGGCCCGGTCCAGCCGGTCGTCCGCCCGGGTCACCGCCCGGCGCACCCGCCGGGCGACCCAGCGCGCGTCGACCGTCCGCGCGGTCGGCCCCTCCAGCAGCGCGTCCAGCCGGGCCAGCAGGGCGGTGTACCGGTCGGAGTCGAGCGCCGCGCGCAGCTCGTCCAGGGCGGTGGCCAGGTCCGCGGCGAACCGGGCGGAGATCCGCGCCGCGACCGGGCCGAGCACCAGGTCGGCGGGCTCGGCGTGCACCGCGTCGGTGAGCCGGGCGGCCATCACCTGGGTGTCGCGGACGGCGCCGAGCTGGGCGCCGAGCCAGCGCAGCTCGGCCCGCAGCCACTCGCTCTCCCGGCGGTCCCACAGCCCGCGGAAGGTCCGCAGGGTGGACCGCAGCCGGCGGACGGCGACCCGCATGTCGTGCACCGCGTCCTCGCCGCCGCCCAGCGCGCCGGGGTGGTTGGCGATCAGCACGTCCCGGTGGGCGAGGGCGTAGTCGAGGACGGGCGCGGCGCCGGGATCGGGGGTGGCCGCCGGGGCGGCGAGCCGGGTGGCCAGCGCGCGGTGCGACTTGGAGACCGGCACCGGGCGGGCGCCGGCCGCCCGCAGCCGGGCGTCCACCGCGTCGAGCAGCGCGTCGTCGCCGTCGACCAGCTCGACCTCGATCTCCCGCCAGGCTTGCCGCTCGTCGGTGACCAGGTCTCGTCCCTCGACGGTGTCGTCGGCGACCTCGGCCAGCACCCGGCCCCGCCCGTCGAGCAGCCGGCGCTCGGTCCGACGGGTGGTGATCCGCGCCGCCGGGGCCACCGGCCGTCCCCGGGACGCGGCCCGGAAGAGCGCGACCAGCTCCGCCGGCGGGTCGGTGTCGTCCGGCCCGGCGGGGAACTGGTACTCGGTCCGGTCGCCGCCGGCCGAGCCGACCTTCAGGTGCCAGCCCGCGTCGTGCCCGCCGGTACGCCGGCGCAGCGCGAACCCGCTGCGGGCCAGCCGGAGGTCGGCGGTGTCCAGGTAGACCGCGTCGAGGTCGAAGGCGGTGGCGTCCGACGTGGTCGTGACGCCACCGCACCCCGTCAGGTCCGGCAGGCGGAATCCCTCGTCACCGGAGTACTTGCGCTCCCGTTCCACGACCGTCGCCATGTCGGAACGGTACCCGGACCCGGGAACGCCGAAGCGGGCTCAGCTCAGCCGTTCGAGCACCATCGCCATGCCCTGGCCGCCGCCGACGCACATGGTCTCCAGACCGATGGTCTTGTCGTGCCACTCGAGGGCGTTGAGCAGGGTGCCGGTGATCCGGGCGCCGGTCATGCCGAACGGGTGGCCGACGGCGATCGCGCCGCCCATCACGTTCAGCTTCTCCTCCGGGATGCCGAGCTGCCGGTAGGAGGGGATCACCTGGGCGGCGAACGCCTCGTTGATCTCGACCAGGTCGACGTCGTCGATGGTCATCCCGGCCCGCTTGAGGGCCTGCTTGGAGGCCTCGACCGGGCCGAGGCCCATGATCTCCGGCGACAGCGCGGTGACGCCGGTCGACACGATACGGGCCAGCGGGGTCAGCCCGAGGTCCTCCGCCCGCTGGGCGCTCATGATCACCACTGCGGCGCAGCCGTCGTTGAGCGGGCAGCAGTTGCCGGCGGTGATCCGGCCGTCGGGGCGGAAGACCGGCTTCAGGCCCGCGACCGCCGCCAGGGTCACCCCGGCGCGCGGGCCGTCGTCGGCGCTGACCACGGTGCCGTCCGGCGTGGTGACCGGGGTGATCTCGCGGGCCCAGAAGCCGTCGGCGATCGCCTTCTCGGCCAGGTTCTGGCTGCGCACGCCGAAGGCGTCCATGTCCTCGCGGGTGACGTCGTACACCTGGGCGAGGTTCTCCGCGGTCTGCCCCATGGACAGGTAGATGTCGGGAAGCCGGCCGTCCTCCCGCGGGTCGGTCCACACCTCCGCGCCGCCCCGCGCGCGGGCCTCCGACCGCTCGTGGGCCGCCGCGAAGCGCGGGTTCTCCCAGCCGCCGCCGACCAGCGCCTGCGCCTCCGGCGGCAGGGTGTCGGAGTTGCCCCGGGCGTACCGGGAGACCATCTCGACGCCGGCGGAGATGAAGACGTCGCCCTCGCCGGCCCGGATCGCGTGCATCGCCATCCGGGTGGTCTGCAACGAGGAGGCGCAGTAGCGGGTCAGGGTGGCGCCGGGCAGGCCGTCGAGGCCCATCAGGGTGGCGACCACCCGGGCCATGTTGAAGCCCTGCTCGCCGCCGGGCAGACCGCAGCCCAGGTACAGGTCGTCGATCTCGGTCGGGTCGAGCCCGGGGACCTTGGCCAGGGCGGCCTGGACGATGGTGGCGGCGAGGTCGTCCGAACGGACGTCACGCAGCGAACCCTTGAACGCGCGGCCGATGGGGGACCGGGCGGTGGCGACGATGACGGCGTCGCGGGACGACTCAATCGGCATGAACCAACGTTAACCCGCGGGTAACTTACGGCGGAAGTCGCTCACCGGGCGGGAAATGTCACGCCGCCCGCGGTGGTCAGTGGTGGTGACGGGAGGCGACCGTCGCCGCCGCCTCGACCGCCGGCAGCAGGGCGTGCGCCCAGACCCGGTAGCCGTCGGCGGACGGGTGGTAACCGTCGTGGCAGAGCGTCCCGGCGTCCGCCCGGAACACCGGCCCGGTCTCGGTGGCCAGGTCGACCACGCTGCCGCCCGCGTCCAGCACGGCCGTCGTCTGGGCGCGGGCCACCCGCCGCCCGGACCAGCCCAGGACCTGCCGCAGCGGGGACGCCACCGCGCGGACCGCGCCGAGGTCGGGGCAGGTCCCCACGACCACCTCGACGTGCGCCTCACGCAGCCGGCGCACCGCCGAGCCGAGGTAGGCCGCGGCGTCCGCCGGCCGGGTCATCGCGGTGGCGTCGTTGGCGCCGACCAGGATCAACGCCACGTCGGGACGCTCGCCCAGCAGCGCCCGGGCCACCTGGGTGGCCAGGTCGGTCGAGCGGGAGCCGGCGACGCCGACGCTGGAGAGGTGCACCTGCCGGCCGGTCGGGCCCTCGGCGAGCAGGTGGGCGAGCTGGCCGCCCACGGTCTCCTCGAAGCGTTCCACCCCGACGCCGAGCGCCGAGGAATCGCCGAGCAGCACCAGCCGCAGTGGTGGGGCACCCGCCCGGCGACCGTGGCGCGCAGGGCGAGGCCCAGCTCCGGCTGGGCGTAGCGGCGGTTGCGGGCGGCGATGGCCTGGCCGGCGAGGACGGCGGCCCCGCCCACCGTGCCGGCGACCAGCGAGAGCGCCGCGGCCCGACCCAGCCGGAACGCGAGCTCGTGGTGCTCGGTCATGCCGTCACCGCCCGGCGGTCGGCGGCACACGTGCCGGTCAGCTCGCTCATGCCAGTCCCTCCAGTGTTGGTGAGTCGGCGGCGGGACCGGGTTGCGGCACCGCGCCGACGCCGAAGAACGCCCGCCGCCGCAGCTGCGCCCAGCGGCCGCCCGGCCCCCGGTCCCGGCCCCGGACCTGGGTGCCGCTGACCTCGGTGCCGGCGTGCCGGGCCGCCTCGTGGGCCGCCTCCGGCAGCGACCGTACGCCTTCGCCAAGGGGGGCCGCCGCCCGGCGTTCCTGGCCCGCCCCGAGCGCGGAGAGCACGGTGGGCAGGAGCGCCGCCGCGGCCACCGCGTACCCCTCGGCGGACGGGTGGAACCGGTCCCAGGCGAACATCCGGGCCGGCTCGGCGGCGAACCGGGGACCCAGCATGTCACCCAGGGAGACCGTGGAGCCGCCCGCCTCGACCACCGCCACCGTCTGGGCGGCGGCCAGCTGCCGGCTCCAGCGCCGGGCCAGCCAGCGCAGCGGCGGCTGGATGGGCCGGATCGCGCCCAGGTCGGGGCAGGTGCCGACGACCACCTCGCAACCGGCCGCGCGCAGCGTGCGGACCGCGTCGACCAGGTAGCGCACGGCCAGCGCCGGCGGGGTCCGGTTGGTGACGTCGTTGCCGCCGATCAGGATCACCGCGATGTCCGGTTCGACCTCCAGGGCCGACTCGACCTGCGGCTTGAGACCGGCCGACAGGGAGCCGACCACGGCGTACCGGTGGAGCCGCACCGGCCGGTGCAGCCGGCGGGACAGCCCGGTGGCCAGCAGCGCGCCCGGGGTCTCCCGGCGGCGGTGCACGCCGTAGCCCGCGGCGGAGGAGTCGCCGAGGATCACCATGGTCAGCGGCGGGCCGGGGAACTTGGCGCCGTACGTCCCGTCGCAGCGCGGCGGGGGCGCCTCGGCCATGGGGATGGTCCGCCTCGCCTGGCGGGCCTGACCGAGCAGCACTCCACCCGTCGCGACGGTGGCCGCCACCGTGGCGCCCGTGCCGATCGCCGCCACCCGGGCGATCCGCCGGGCGCGCTGCCAGCCGGCCGGTACGACGGATCCAGCGTCCCCCATGAGCCGACATTATCGCGCCGGCCCGACACCCCGCTCTCCTCGCGTCGGCTGGTTCGCGGCTGGGAGACGACGGTTCTGGGTACCTCCTGCGGCAGGGCCGCCGACCGACGGTCCGGCCGGCGAGCGGCGCGGGGCTTGCGCCGGGGCGGCACGCTGGTCGAGCGGAAAGGGGCGCAGACGATGGGGAAGACGTTGAAGCGGAGCGCGGCGTTCACCGCGCTGGCCCGGGCACTCATGGCGGGCGCGCGGGGAGGGCCGTCGCTGGGCGAGCGGCTGGCCGCGCTGCCCCGGATGATCAGGGCGACCGCCCGCGGGGAGTACGACGGCGGCCTGCGGCTGGCCATGATGACCGCGGCGACGGCGTACGTGGTCTCCCCGGTCGACGTGGTCCCGGAGCTGTTCCTGACCATCTTCGGGCTGGTGGACGACGCGGTGATGGTCACCTGGTTGGCGGGCAGCGTGCTGTCGGAGACCGAACGCTTCCTGAAGTGGGAGGCGCGTCGCAGCTCGGTCATCCCCGGACATGTCACGCCCTGACGGCACGTACCCTGGGCGTCGAGAAGTACGTCTGCCCGGCCGCCGTCGCCGGCGCCGCAACGAAGGGCACAACGAGGTGCAGTACTACGACAACGTCGTCGAGCTGATCGGCAACACCCCGCTGGTACGGCTGCGCAACGTCACCGAGGGCATCCAGGCGACGGTGCTGGCGAAGGTGGAGTACGTCAACCCGGGCGGTTCGGTGAAGGACCGGATCGCGCTGCGGATGGTGGAGGACGCCGAGGCCGCGGGCATCCTCAAGCCGGGCGGCACCATCGTCGAGCCGACCAGCGGCAACACCGGCGTCGGGCTGGCCCTGGTGGCTCAGCTCAAGGGCTACAAGTGCGTCTTCGTCTGCCCCGACAAGGTCAGCCAGGACAAGCAGGACGTGCTGCGCGCGTACGGCGCCGAGGTGGTGGTCTGCCCGACCGCCGTCGCGCCGGAGGACCCGCGCTCCTACTACAACGTCTCCGACCGGCTGGCCCGGGAGATCCCCGGCGCCTGGAAGCCCAACCAGTACAGCAACCCGGCCAACCCGCGCTCGCACTACGAGACCACGGGGCCGGAGATCTGGAAGCAGACGGAGGGGGAGATCACCCACTTCGTGGCGGGCGTCGGCACCGGCGGCACCATCTCCGGCATCGGTCGCTACCTGAAGGAGGCGTCCGAGGGCCGGGTCAGGGTCGTCGGCGCGGACCCGGAGGGTTCGGTCTACTCCGGCGGCACCGGCCGGCCGTACCTGGTCGAGGGCGTCGGTGAGGACTTCTGGCCGGAGACGTACGACCGGGGCGTCCCCGACGAGATCGTCGAGGTCTCCGACAAGGAGTCCTTCGAGATGACCCGGCGGCTGGCCCGTGAGGAGGGGCTGCTGGTCGGCGGCTCCTGCGGGATGGCCGTGGTGGCCGCCCTCGAGGTGGCCCGCAAGGCCGGCCCGGACGACGTGATCGTGGTGCTGCTGCCGGACAGCGGCAGAGGCTACCTGTCGAAGATCTTCAACGACAAGTGGATGGCCCGGTACGGTTTCCTGGACAACTCGGGCACCGAACCGACCGTCGCGGACGCCCTCGCCAGCAAGCCGGGCGGCCTGCCCGAGCTGGTGCACGTGCACCCGACCGAGACGGTCCGCGACGCCATCGACTACATGCGCGAGTACGGCGTCTCCCAGCTCCCGGTGCTCAAGGCCGAGCCGCCGGTGGTGACCGGCGAGGTGGCCGGCTCGATCGCCGAGAGGGACCTGCTCGACGCGCTCTTCACCGGCCAGGCGCACCTGCACGACACGATCGAGCGGCACATGGGCGAGCCGCTGCCGATGATCGGCGGCGGCCAGCCGGTGAGCGAGGCGGTCGGCCTGCTGGAGAAGTCCGACGCGGCGCTGGTGCTGGTCGACGGCAAGCCCAAGGGCGTGCTCACCCGCCAGGACCTCCTCGCCCACCTCGGCGCCCGCTGACCCCGGTCGACAGGGCCGCTCCCCGCCGGGAACGGCCCTGTCGTCGTCAGCGGGTCAGTTCGGTGGGGACGGCGACCACGTCGACGAAGGCGCCCTTGCGCAGCACGGTGACCGCCAGGCGGGTGCCGATGGCCGGGCCGAGCATCAGCCGTTGCAGGCCCTGGCCGTCCTGCACCGGCCGGCCGCCCGCAGAGACGATGATGTCCCCCAGGTAGATCCCGGCCAGCCCGGCGGGGCTGCCCGGGACCACCTCCACCACCCGCAGGCCGCGCCGCTGCCCGGTCCGTTCGGTGAGTTCCGGGGGCAGCGGCACCGGCACCCCGGCGACGCCCAGCCAGGCCCGCCGGACCCGGCCGGTGGCGGTCAGGTCGGCGATGATCTGCCGGGTGGTGGCGTTGATCGGCACGGCCAGCCCGAGGCCGTACCCGGCGACCGCGGTGTTCACCCCGACCACCCGGCCGGTGGAGTCGGCCAGCGCGCCCCCGGAGTTGCCCGGGTTGAGCGCGGCGTCGGTCTGGATGACGTCCTCGATCAGTCGGACCAGTCGCCCGTCCCGGGCCGGCAGCGACCGGCCCAGCCCGGAGACGACCCCGGCGGTGACCGAGCCGGCCAGCCCCATCGGGTTGCCGACCGCCACCACGAGCTGCCCGATCCGCAGGCCGTCCGCGTCGCCCAGCTCCACCGGCGGCACCGCCGGCTCCTCGGCCCGCAGCACGGCCAGGTCCGACAGCGGGTCGGCGCCGACCACCCGGAACCGGGTCTCGGTGCCGTCGCCGAAGGCGGCCGAGCCGCCCGCGGCGCCCTGCACCACGTGGGCGCTGGTCAGCAGCAGGCCCTCGGCGTCGATGGTGACGGCCGAGCCGGCGCCGGCCCCGCGCGGGGTCCGCACCGACAGGGCGGCGACGCTGGGCAGCACCCGTGCCGCCACGCCGGTCACCACCCGGGAGTACGCGTCCAGGGCGGCGTCCTCCGCCCGCTCGGTGTGCTCGATGTCCATGACGGGGGCAACGCGGCCGGATCGACGCTCATGCCCCGATCCGCTGAGAGCGAACGGCAGCCCGACCGGCAGGGGTGCCCGCCGAACGGCGGCGGTCGAGGCGCCCGCGACGGTCAGAGCGGGCGTTCGTAGCGGAGTTGGCGGGTACGGGCGGCGCCGATGTGTTCGTCACGTGCCGACCCGGTGGGCGTCCAGCCGCCGCGTTCGTAGAAGGCACGGGCGGGGGCGTTCTCCCGGAGTACCCAGAGCACCGCCCGGGACCAGCCGCGGGCCCGCATGGCGGCCAGGGCGTCGACCATCAGCGCCCGCCCGGTGCCCCGGCCGCGCTCGTCCGGTTCCAGGTGGATCGCGTTGAGCAGGCCGGTCGCCGGGTCGCCCTCGTCGTCCGGGCCCAGGTAGCTGAAGCCGACCAGCCGGCCGTCGCGGTCCGCGACGGTCATCCGGTGGTCGTCCCGCTCCCAGGTCCACCGCTCGACCCAGTACCGCCCCATCGCCTCGGGCGTCGGCTCGGCCAGCGCCTCCGCCGGCAGGAACGACGAGTACGCCGCCACCCGCGACCGCTGGTGCAGGGCGCCGACCGGCATCAGGTCGGCCTCGGTGGCGGGGCGCAGGGTGACCGTCATCCGACCGAGGCTACCCGGCGGGGCGGGACCGGCACGGTCATCAGGTCCTCGGCGACGACCAGCTCACCGGCGAAGTGCTCGCGGGCCTCGTCGGCGAAGCGGCGCGGGTCGGCGTACCGCTGGGAGAAGTGGGTGAGCAGCAGCGTGCGTACTCCCGACTCGGTCGCCACCCGTGCGGCCTGCGCCGCGGTGAGGTGACCGACCTCGGCGGCGAGCGCGGCCTCCGACTCCAGGAACGTCGACTCGATGACCAGCAGGTCGGCGAGCTCGGCGAGGGCGTACACCCCGTCGCAGAGCGCGGTGTCCATCACGAAGGCGAACCGCTGCCCCGGGCGGGTCACGCTCACCTCGTCCCGGGTGACGCGGCGCCCGTCCACGTCGAGGTGGCCGACGCGGAGCAGCTCGCCGACCGCCGGACCGGTGATCCCGTACGCGGACAGCTTCTCCGGCAGCGCCCGGAAGCCGTCCGGCTCAACCAGCCGGTAGCCGTACGTCTCGATCGGGTGCCGCAGCCGGCGGGCCTCCAGCGTGCCGAGGCCCAGCGTGATCCGCTGCCCGTCGGCGTCGATCGGCTCGACGCGCAACTCGGCGGTCTCGTAGAAGGAGCTGGCGTGGCGCAGCCGGGCGAAGTACTCGGCGCCCGCGGCCGGGAAGTGCACGGCCACCGGGTGGGGCACCCGGTCCAGGGAGAGCCGCTGGATCATGCCGGGCAGTCCCAGGCAGTGGTCGCCGTGGAAGTGGGTGACGCAGATCCGGGTGAGGTCGGTGGCGGAGATGCCGGTGTGCAGCATCTGCCGCTGGCTGCCCTCGCCCGGGTCGAACAGCAGCACCTCGTCGTCCCAGCGCAGCAGGTAGCCGTTGTGGTTGCGATAACGGGTGGGCGTCTGACTGGCCGTTCCGAGCACCACCAGCTCGCGCATCGACACGGTCCTGACCTCCCGGCTGGGTCGACTGGCCCGGCTCCGCCGGACATGAAGCGACCCCCGGGGCTTCCGCGCTCGCGCGCGGGCCGGCTGGACTGGGCCGGCACCCCGGGGGTCGGGTGGCTGTCGTGGTTTCGCCGCACCGCTGCCACACGGTCTCGACGATCGTGCCTTTGCCCGCCTCTCGGCGGACGAGATCTCACTGTCGAGGACAGCGGCTAGCGGACAGCCACCTCACGAGTCCGATTGCTATACAAGTCTGGACCACCTCCTTTCCCGTGTACCGCCACGCTATCGACTTCCCGGCGGCCCCGGCAACGGATTTCGATCACAGGCCCGGCTGGGAATGCCCGGTGGACGCCCGCAGCGCCCGGCCGGCGAGGTCGCGCAGGCGGCGGCGGAGTTCGGGCGCTGCTGCTCACCCACGGCTGGCCGAACTCGTTCGTCGAGTTCACCGAGCTGATCGGGCCGCTCACCGATCCGCGCGCCCACGGTGGCGACCCCGGGCAGGCGTTCCACGTCGTGGTGCCGTCGATGCCCGGCTTCGGGTTCTCCGCCCCGCCACCGGAGGCCGGTTTCTCCGTCGCCCGGATCGGGCGGATGCTCGCCGAGCTGATGCGCCGGCTCGGGCACGACCGGCGTGCCCGTGGCAGGACTCCCCGGTCGGGCTGCTGGCCTGGATGATCCAGTGCCGCGGGTCGCTACGAAGCTGATGACGTGAATGGATCAGCGCCCGGGCCGCCGGGGTGATTCATCCACGACATCAGCTTCGTAGCGCCGGGTGGGCTTACGCCGGGCCCTGCGAGGCCGGGTCGGTGACACCGATCGGGCCCTCGCGGGGGCCGTCCTCGGACGCCGGCTGGACGGCCAGCGACGGGAAGTCGGCCAGGTCGCCTTCGGGCTCGGCGTCCCATTCGGGGAAGACCAGGTCGCTCTGGAGGTAGAGGCAGAGCAACTGGGTGAGGTGGCGCAGCCCGTCGAGGTGGGTGCGCTCGTGGCCGTGGGTGGCGTCGACGCCGAAGCCGAGCAGCGCCACCCGGGCGTGCGCGCCCGCCTCGACCGCCGCCGCCACGTCCGACCGGTAGTAGTCGAAGACGTCGCGGACCAGGTCGACGCCGTGCTCCTTGGCGATGGCGGCCAGGTTGCGGGTCAGGTGGTAGTCGAACGGGCCCACCCCGTCACCCATCGCCAGGGTCGCCGCGTTCTCCCGGGACTGCTGCCCGGGGGCGACCACCGCGGCGTCCACCGAGACGATCTCCGCGACGTCCGGGTCCAGGCCGTGGCTCGCGCCGTGGCCGATCTCCTCGGTGACCGTGACCAGCAGGTGCGCGGTGACCGCCGGGGTGATCCCGGCGTCGACCATCGCCTTGAACGCGGTGAGCACCGCCGCCACGCCGGCCTTGTCGTCCAGGTGCCGGGACTTCACGTATCCGCTCGGCGTGATCACCGGGTTGGGCAGGAACGCCACGAAGTCCCCGGCGTCGATGCCGAGCGCCCGCAGGCCGGCGACATCGTGCACCGGCTCGTCGACCCGGACCTCGACGTGCTCCCAGCCGACTCCCTGCAGGTCGACGTCGTCGTTGTAGCGGTGCCCGCTCGCCTTCAGCGGAAGCACCTGGCCGGTGATCACCCGGTCCAGGTCGTCGGTGAAGATCCGCACGTGGGCGCCCTCGGCGAACCGGGCGCTGTGCGTGCCGATGGTCTTCAGCTCCAGCCGACCGTTGCACTTCAGCCGCTTCACCATGCCGCCGATGGTGTCGGTGTGCACCACGATCGCCCGGTCGGCGCCGGTCTCCCGTGGCCCGGGCAGATTGGCGCTCAGCGCGCCACGCCGGGTCAGGGTGGAGGAGATGCCGAGCGCGGAGAGTCGTTCCCCGACGTACTGCTGGACGTGGTCGGTACGCCCCGACGGGCTGGGGATCTCCAGCAGCTCCACCAGCACCTGGCGGAGGTAGGCGAGGTCCAGCTCCAGCGGTTTCGGACTCACGCGACACCGCCCGTCCCGGCCGGCGACCAGAGCCGCTGCGGTGCCCGGGTGCCGGGGAAGAGCAGGTCCACGAAGCGTTCGGCGGTCGGCTGCGGCTCGTGGTTGGCCAGGCCGGGCCGCTCGTTCGCCTCGATGAAGACGTGCTCCGGCCGGTCCGGGGCGGGCACCAGCAGGTCCAGCCCGGTCACCGGGATGTCCAACGCCCGGCTGGCCGCCACGCACGCCTCGGCGATGGTCGGGTGCAGCTCGGCCGTGACGTCGTGGATGGTGCCGCCGGTGTGCAGGTTGGCGGTCCGGCGTACGGCGAGCACCTGACCCTCCGGAAGCACGTCGTGCATCCGGTGGCCGGCCTCCGCCACCACCTCGCGGGTCATGTCGTCGATCGGGATGCGGGATTCGCCGCCGGTGGCGGCGGCCCGGCGGCGACTCTGCCGCTCGATCAGCTCCGTGACGTCGTGCACCCCGTCGCCGGTGATCTGGGCGGGGCGGCGGACGGCGGCGGCCACCACCTCGTGGTCGATGACGATGACCCGCAGGTCCTCGCCGTCGCGCAGCTCCTCGATCAGCACGTCCGGGCAGAACCGCCGGGCCAGCTCCACCGCCGCGGTGAGCGCCTCGGCGGTGCGCACCCCGACGGTGATGCCGTTGCCCTGCTCGCCCCGAGCCGGCTTGACCACCACCGGGCCGACGTCCTCGAGGAAGGCCAGGTCGTCCGGCTCGCCGGTGGCGGTCCGCCCGCGCGGCACCGACAGCCCGGCCTCGGTGAGGATCCGCCGGGTGACCCGCTTGTCGTCGCAGCGGCTCATCGCCACCGCCGAGGTCAACTCGGACAGGGACTCGCGGGTGTGCACGGTCCGGCCGCCGTTGGTCAGCTTCAGCTCGCCCCACTGCGGGTCGGTGACCTCCACCCGGATGCCGCGCCGCATCGCCTCGTCGGCGACGATCCGCGCGTACGGGTTGAGCTCGTCGTATCCCTCCGGGGCGGCGGCCAGGAAGAGCCGCTCGTTGATCGGGTTCTTCCGCTTCACGCAGAGCGTGCCGGTGCGGTGGAAGCCGAGCCGCTCGTAGAGCCGGATCGCCCCCGAGTTCTCCGCGAGCACCGAGAGGTCCACGAAGGCCCGCCCCCGCTCGTCGAGCCGGTCGGCCAGTTCCGACAGCAGCGCCTGGCCGGTGCCGGGCGGCGCGTGGTTGAAGTCCACCGTCAGGCACCAGAGGCTGGCGCCGTTCTCCGGGTCGGCGAAGACTGCCACGTGGTCGACACCGGTGATGGTGCCGACGAGCTCACCGGTGGGCGCCTCGGCGACCAGGTGCAGGAAGCGATCGGTGCCGGCGTTGTCGACCAGCACCTCGACCGGCGCGGTCACCATGCCGTTGCGCGCGTAGATCCGGTTGACCGCGTCGCGTCCGCGGCGTCGCGCAGCGGACGGATCACCAGGCCGGGGATCTCCGCGCCGGAGTCGGTGGCGGCCGGCCGGCGGTCGCCCAGTGGCAGCCGGTAGGTCAGCGACGGGTCGATGAACAGCTCGTCCGGCAGCCGGGACACCAGCACGTGCGGGTCGCGCAGGTAGATGCAGATGTCCCGGGCGCCGGCCGCCTCGGAGCGCAGCACGTCGGCGACGGCGGACTGGTCGGTGAAGGTCTGGCCGAAGACCAGCCGGCCCCAGCCGCAGTCCAGCACCACGCCGGCCGGGTCGGTGGGGCGCCGCGCGGGCTCGGGCGCGCCCGGGGCGACCGGGTCGCCGCCCGGACCGGTCCGCTCCCGGCGGCGGCCGAGCACCCGTTCCCGGTCGATACGCGCCGTGCCGGTGGCGAGGGTGTCGGTCACGGTCAGTCGATTCCGTGGCTCTGGAGCCACATTTCCAGGAGTCCCAGTTGCCACAGCTTGTTTCCGTTCAACGGGGTCAGTTCGGCGTTCGGGTCGGCGAGCAGCGCGTCGACGTAGTCGGCGCGGAACAGGCCGCGGCGGCGGGCCTCGGGCGCGGAGAGCGCGTCGCGTACCCGGTCGAGGAGCTTGCCCTCCAGGTGGGTGAGGCCCGGCACCGGGAAGTAGCCCTTGGGCCGGTCGATCACCTCGTGCGGGAGGACCCGGCGGCCGATCTCCTTGAGCACGCCCTTGCCGCCCTGGGCCAGCTTCAGCTCGGGTGGGCAGCCCGCCGCCAGTTCCACGAACTCGTGGTCGAGGAACGGCACCCGGGCCTCCAGCCCGTGCGCCATAGTCATGTTGTCGACCCGCTTCACCGGGTCGTCGGTCAGCATGACCTGGGTGTCGATCCGCAAGCCGGCGTCGACCGCGGTCTGCGCGCCCGGCCGGCCCAGGTGCCCGGCCACGAAGTCCCGCGCCGGGTCGCCCTCGGCGAGCCACGCCGGGTTGAGCACCCGGGCCAGGCCGGCCGCGTCCCGGTCGAAGAACGCCTTCGCGTACGTCTCGAGCGCCTGTTCCCGGTCGACGCCGGCCAGCGGCGGGTACCAGTGGTAGCCGCCCAGGATCTCGTCCGCGCCCTGGCCGGACTGGACCACCTTGACGTGCCGGGCGACCTCCTGGCTGAGCAGGTAGAACGCCACGCAGTCGTGGCTGACCATCGGTTCGCTCATGGCCGCGACGGCGGCCTCCAGCGGCGGCAGCAGGTCGCCGGTGGGCACCTTGATCTGGTGGTGGTCGTGTCGAAGGTCTTCGCCACCAGGTCGGAGTAGACGAACTCGTCGCCCTCCCGGCCGCCGACCGCCTCGAAGCCGATGGAGAAGGTGGCGAGCCCGGACTGGCCCTCCCCGGCGAGCAGCGCGACGACCAGGCTCGAGTCGAGGCCGCCGGAGAGCAGCACGCCGACCGGCACGTCGGCCACCATCCGGCGGCGTACCGCGGTGGTCAGCGACTCCAGCAGCGCGTCCTGCCAGTCCCGCTCGGACCAGTCGGCGCGCTCGGCGGCCCGGCTGAACGCGGGGTCCCAGTAGACCCGCTCGCGGGTGGAGCCGTCCGGCTCGTAGACCCGGACGGTGGCCGGGGGCAGCTTGGTGACGCCGCGCAGGATGGTCCGCGGCGGCGGCACGATGCTGTGGAAGCTGAGGTAGTGGGCGAGCGCCACCGGGTCGATCGAGGTGTCGATCCCGCCGCCGGCCAGCAGCGCCGGCAGGGTGCTGGCGAAGCGCACCACGCCGGGCGTCTCGGCCAGGTAGAGCGGCTTGATGCCGAGCCGGTCCCGGGCCAGCACCAGGCGGCCGCTGTCCCGTTCGCTGATCGCCACGGCGAACATGCCGATCAGGTGGTCGACGAAGTCGAGCCCCCACTCGGCGTACGCCTTGACCACCACCTCGCTGTCGCCGGACGAGAAGAAGCGGTGCCCCTTGGCCCGCAACTCCTGGCGCAGTTCCCGGTAGTTGTAGATGCAGCCGTTGAAGACGCCGGTCAGACCCGAGGCGGCGTCGACCAGCGGCTGTCCGCTCGCCGCGGACATGTCGATGATCTTCAGGCGGCGGTGCCCGAGGGCCGTCGGGCCCTGGGACCAGACCCCGCTGTCGTCCGGTCCCCGGTCACTCATCGTGGCCGCCATCCGCTCCACCGCCGCGACGTCGGCGCGCGAGCCGTCCCGACGGAACTCCCCAGCCAGTCCGCACATGCCGCGCAATGCTGCCAGAGGTGGCCACAGTTCGCCTGTTGAGCTGATGCTACGGCGTTACGTGTTTGCTAGGATGCGCGCCTCTCGATTCCTGGGCGCTGCCAGCGCCGACGTTCCTGCCGACGGCCCGCGCGGTGCCCGAATCGCACCGGGCCCACGGTGTGACAAACACCGCAGGCCCGGGAAACGGACATCAGGTCGGTCAGCCGGCGGTACGCGCCACGCCCACCGGGCAGCTCAGCCCGTTGGGACCGTGGTTGCAGTACCCGTTCGGGTTCTTGGTGGGGGCCAGGTACTGCTGGTGGTAGTCCTCGGCGAAGTAGTAGCGGCCGAGCGGGGCGATCTCCGTGGTGATCTCACCCTTGCCGGCCCGCGCCACGATCGGCGCGAACGCGTCCCGGGACGCCTGCGCGGTGGCGAGCTGGTCCTCGGTGGTGGTGTAGATCGCCGACCGGTACTGCGTACCGACGTCGTTGCCCTGGCGCATGCCCTGGGTCGGGTCGTGGTTCTCCCAGAAGACCTTGAGCAGGTCCTCGTAGCTGATCCTCGCGGAGTCGTAGACCACCTGGACCACCTCGGCGTGCCCGGTCATGCCCGAGCAGACCTCCTCGTAGGTCGGGTTCGGGGTGACGCCACCCGCGTAGCCGGCCGACGTGGTGACCACACCGGGCAGGGTCCAGAACAGCCGCTCGGCGCCCCAGAAGCAGCCCATTCCGAAGACGGCGACCTGCGAGCCCTCGGGGAAGGGGCCCTTCAGCGAGGACGGGAGCACCTCGTGCCGGTCACCGATCGGCATCGCGATCGGGCGGCCCGGCAGGGCCTGGTCGGGGGTGGGCAGCTCGGCCTTCATGCGGCGAAGGAACACGGTGGGACTCCTTTCCTACCTCTCCCAGCCTGCAACACCGCCAGGCCCCGCTTCCTTACCCGGCCGACTCGCGGTCAGGCCGGCACGGCCGAGGCCACCCGCCGGGCGAACCCCTCGGCTTCGGCGTCGTCGGTGTACCGGGTCCGGGGCCAGAAGAAACCGCGCAGGCCGTCCCCCTTGGTCCGGGGCACCACGTGGGTGTGCAGGTGCGGCACCGACTGGGACACCTTGTTGTTGATCGCCACGAACGTCCCACCGGCCCCCAGACCGGTCTCCACCGCCAGGGCCAACCGCTGCACGAGACCGAAGTACCCGGCCAGCGCCTCCGCCGGCAGGTCGCTCAGGGTGACCAGGTGGGTCCGCGGCACCACCAGGACGTGACCCTTGAACACCGGCCGGGTGTCCAGGAAGGCCACCCCGTCCGGCTCGTCGGCGACGGTGAACGCGGGCACCTCACCCGCCACGATCCCGCAGAACACGCACCCGCTCATCGGGCCAGGTTAGGCGCTCGACGGGTCCGCCGCCGTGCGGCGTAGTCCCAGCCGCCCCGGCATCACCGGTGTTGTGACCCGCGTCCGGGTTCCAGCCGGTGGGACGGGCGGGAGGACTAACGTCTGCGGAATGAGTCACGGCTTCGAGACGCTCGCCATCCACGCCGGCCAGGACCCGGAGGCCCGCACCGGCGCGGTGATCCCACCGATCTACCAGACCAGCACCTACGCGCAGGACGCCGTCGGGACGCCCCGCGAGGGCTACGAATACAGCCGTTCCGGCAACCCGACCCGGGACGCGCTCCAGGAGTGCCTGGCCGCGCTGGAGGGTGGGCCCGTCGGGCTCGCCTTCGCCAGCGGCCTGGCCGCCGAGGACACCCTGCTGCGCACCATCTGCAAGCCGGGCGACCACGTGGTGATCCCGGACGACGCGTACGGCGGCACGTACCGGCTCTTCGCCAAGGTCGCGGAGCGCTGGGGGCTCGACTTCACCCCGGCCCGGGTCTCCGACCCGGACGCGGTGCGGGCCGCGATCCGCGCCACCACGAAGATCGTCTGGGTGGAGACGCCGACCAACCCGCTGCTCGGCATCGCCGACATCGCCGCCCTGGCCGCCGTCACGCACGACGCCAACGCGCTCCTGGTGGTCGACAACACCTTCGCCTCGCCGTACCTCCAGCAGCCGATCACCCTCGGCGCGGACGTGGTGGTCCACTCGACCACGAAGTACATCGGCGGGCACTCCGATGTGGTCGGTGGCGCGCTGATCGCCGCCGACGCCGGGCTCGGCGAGGGGCTGCGCTACCACCAGAACGCGATGGGCGCGGTCAACGGCCCGTTCGACGCCTGGCTCACCCTGCGCGGCATCAAGACCCTCGGCGTACGGATGGACCGACACTGCGACAACGCCGAGCGGATCGCCGCGTACCTGGACGGGCACGCCAAGGTCGGCCAGGTCAGCTACCCGGGCCTGCCGTCGCACCCGGGCCACGAGGTGGCCGCCAAGCAGATGCGCCGGTTCGGCGGCATGATCTCGTTCCGCGCCGCGGGCGGCGAGGAGCACGCGGTGGAGATCTGCAACCGCACGAAGCTCTTCGTGCTCGCCGAGTCGCTCGGCGGCGTGGAGTCCCTGATCGAGCACCCGGGCCGGATGACACACGCAAGTGCTGCCGGCTCGCCGCTTGAAGTTCCCGGCGATCTCGTGCGACTGTCTGTCGGCATCGAGACGGTCGACGACCTGCTCGCCGATCTGGAGCAGGCGCTGGGCTGACCGCTGGGGAGGGTGGCCGTGCAGGACATCATGCCGACCTGGGTGGGGGCGACCGCCAAGCAGATCGCCCGAGGCGTACGCCGGGGTGACGTCTCCGCCACCCAGGTCGTCGCCGACCACCTGGACCACATCGCCCGGGCCGACGCCGACCTCGCCGCGTTCCGCGCGGTACGCGGCGGGGAGGCGATCACCGAGGCGGAGAAGGTCGACGAGCAGGAGGACCTGGCCAACCTCCCGCTGGCCGGGGTGCCGGTCGCGGTCAAGGAGAACACCCCGGTCGCCGGCCTGCCCACCTGGAACGGGTCGGCGGCCGTGCGTACCGCCGTGGCGGAGGCCGACCACGAGGTGGTCCGGCGGCTGCGCGGCGCGGGCGCGGTGATCCTCGGGGTGACCCGGATGCCGGAACTCGGCCTCTGGGCGCTCACCGACGACGAGACCGGGGTGACCTGCAACCCGTGGGACCGGCGGCGCACCCCGGGCGGTTCGTCCGGGGGCGCGGCCGCCGCGGTGGCCGCCGGGCTGGTGCCGATCGCGCACGGCAACGACGGCCTCGGCTCGATCCGCATCCCGGCCGCCTGCTGCGGCCTGGTCGGGCTCAAGCCCGGCCGGGGCGTCGTCCCCTGCCAGCTCGGCGCGGAGGACTGGTTCGGCCTCACCGAGCACGGCATGCTGACCACCACGGTCGCCGACGCGGCCGTCGGCTTCCAGGTGCTCGCCGGCCGCCGTCAGGAGAAGCTGGTTCCGCCGTCGCGGCTGCGGGTCGGCGTCTCGCTGCGCTCCCCGGTGCGCGGCGTCGCGCCGGACGCGCCCAACCGCGACGCGGTGGCCGCGGCCGGCCGGCTGCTCGCCGCGGCCGGGCACGACACCGTCCCC
>NZ_JAEVHJ010000040.1:0-32403 GCF_016802855.1 Micromonospora sp. ATA51
GACGGAGCCCCGGCCATCCTGGAGCCGGAGCGCCCCCGCCGGAGGCGCAGTAACCGCAACCCCGCGACCGCCGCCAGCTCGCCGACGCGCCGGCGTGCGCTCCCCCACGCCGCGCGGGCCCGTGGCCGCGCGGCCCGACCGGCTGCCGGACCACCATCTCACCGTCAACGGCCTGTCGTTCTGCGGCGGCCCTCCGGGCTTCCCGCTCTCCGGCCAGCCACCGGGCGTCAGGCGTGACGGCCGCAGAGCGACAGCGGCAGCGGCCGGCGCGCGCCCAGGCGGCGGCGCGTGCGGCCCGTTGCGGGCCGCCTTGATAGACGTACAGAAAGTCCTCCCACACCGGCCGGCAGCCGGCTGTCCATAGACGTACAGAAAGTCCTCCCACACCGGCCGGCAGCCGGCTGTCCGGTCTCGGGACCTGCGTGACAGATCAATCTCGGGACGTGGGTGACACTCCGCCTGTAGAACGCCGCCACTCGACCCGGGCCAGGGCAGCACATCCGCATCCACCAGAGCCCGCAGCGTGGTACTGCTTCAAAGCGACAATGACGGCAGAAGCGGGCGAGCCTATGGCGACCAGTAGGGCGGGCGGGCTGCTGCGGAGACCCGGGCAGCCGCAGCAGGCAACGTACCTGGAACTGTTCTTCGACCTGGTGTTCGTCCTCGCGCTCTTCCGGCTCACGCAGGGGCTGCTCCAGAATCTGACGTGGATCGGCACCTTCCAGACGCTGGTGTTGCTGCTG
Organism: Micromonospora sp. ATA51; assembly: GCF_016802855.1. Taxonomy (NCBI): domain Bacteria; kingdom Bacillati; phylum Actinomycetota; class Actinomycetes; order Micromonosporales; family Micromonosporaceae; genus Micromonospora; species Micromonospora sp. ATA51. Next base: position 744 of record NZ_JAEVHJ010000040.1, read on the forward strand.
GCCCTGTGGTGGGTCTGGTCCCGCGTTGCGGGGACAACCGACAGGTTCGATCCGCAACAACCGCTGATACAGCTGCTGGTCATCGCGTCCATGCTTGGCATCCTGGTGATCGCCGCCGCGACGCCGGAGGCGTTCGGCAAGCGAGGCCTATTCTTCGCGGGCCCGTACGTCGCCATTCGGATTGGCGCCAGCGTCGTCCTCGTGCTCCTGCTGCGCGGCCACCAGGCGCAGCGCGCCTTCCTGCGGCAATTCTTCTGGTACGGCGTGTCCGCCGTGCCATGGATCGCGGGAGCCGTCGCGCACGATACGGCGCGTCTGGCGCTGTGGACGCTGGCGGTGGCCGTCGACTACACGGCGACCGCACTCCGCTTGCCCACACCCGGGTTGGGTCGCCTTGCGCGATCGGAGCTTGCGATCCTGGGCGAGCACTTGTCCGAGCGCTTCCGGCAGTTCTTCATCATTGCGCTCGGCGAGTTGATCCTGGTCACGGGTCTGGCGTTCGGCACCAGTGGCTTCGGGGCCGAGCACAGCGTCGCAGCCTTGGTGTATTTCACTACCACCGTGCTGCTGTGGCGAATCTATGTCTACCGCGCTGGGCAGCTGCTGGCGGAAGCCATCGCGGCCGCCCCCGATCCGCTCCGCCTCAGCATCTCGGCAACCTACTCCCACCCGATCATGGTGGCCGGTGTCGTCATCACCGCCAACTGCGTCGATCACGTCCTCGCCCACCCGTTCGGACATGCAGAGCCGATCTGGATCGCCATGATCCTCGGTGGACCCGCGCTGTTCCTGGCCGGGCGCGGCATCTTCGAGTACGCGGTCTTCGCCCGCGTGTCCCGCAACCGGCTGATCGGTGTCCTGGTCCTCGCCGCCCTCTCACCGGCGATGATCCGGGCGCCGCGGCTGGTGATCGCCATCGCCGCTGCTCTCGTCCTGGCCGCGATCGCCCTATCCGATGCAGCCCGCGCCCGAGGACGCCCACCCGAGCCGCCGTCACCGCCCCGCTAGCCGGAAGTGTCACCCACGTTCCGAGACTCCTCTGTCACGAACGTCCTGAGACCTGGCACGCCGGCAGCCGGCCGTCCCGCCTCGGCCTGAGAGGTCACGGCGGGTTGACGTGTCGGTACCCGGTGCTACTCTGGCGCTCGTCGAGCACGCCAGCGCGGCCTTCCTGCCGGATCCCTGGACTCGACATCGGAGATGCCGAGCGGCCTTCCTGCCGCTGATGCGGGCCACGTCCCGTCGGCTCTCGATCGCACCGGCCGCTGCGCCGGTCCACTGAATCCGCTGAGCGGCCCAGCACGGCCTTCCCTGCCGTCCACGATGGCCCGGATTCGCTCACCTCCACCGGTGGGGGCAGCCTGCGGCCACCGCCGGATGCCGACATCCCAGGCTCCCCACCCGTGCCGGCCCTCATCAACGAGCCCACGCGCGCGAAAGGACACAACTTATCGGCGGGAAGTGGCAAGACCACGATTCCGCCCTCCGGCGTCAGCCGCCCTCTCGGCGGTGCCAGGAGACACGACGAACACCACCAGCGGACTCCCGTCCACGGCTGGTGGTGCTTCGTCTCTCGTCCCTGCCACCCCCTGATGAGGAGACAGTCGTGTCCACCCCGCTCACCCTGTACCGGCCCGGCCTCGCCGTCGGCCGTTACACCCAGGCCATGCACCGCGCCGCCACGCCGGAGTTCTCCGGCTGGCTGGAGCACACCCGCCCCGCCGGCGGCTGTGCCCGCCCGATCCGCCTCACCGGCACGATCGCCGCCGTCGACGCCGGCACCGGCCGCATCACCAGCCGGCTGCACACCGACGAGCTGCCCGACCACACGCTCTACAAGGCGTGCGGCAACCGCCGCGAATCGCACTGCCCGGACTGCGCCTGGGTCTACCAGGGCGACGCCTATCAGCTCGTTCGCTGCGGCCTGACCGGCGGCAAGGGCGTCCCCGCCTCGGTCGGCCGGCACCCAGTCGTCTTCGCCACCTTCACCGCCCCCTCGTTCGGCGCGGTCCACCACCGGCACGTCCCCCGCCACACCTGCCGCAGCCGGCAGCGCTGCGACTGCCGACCGGCACCCTGCCGCGCCCGAAGTAACGCCGGCACCTGCAAGCACGGGCAGCCAGCGGCGTGCTTCGCCCGGCACGACGCCGACGATCCGCGGCTCGGCCGGCCGTTGTGCCTGGACTGCTACGACCACGACCACCAGGTCGTCTGGAACTACTTCTCCGGCGAGCTGTGGCGGCGCACCAAGCAGGCCATCGAACGCCACCTCGCCGCACTCTGCCGGAAGCGCGGCATTCCGCTCGTTCGGGTCCTCACCTCCTCCGGCAAGGTCCGGTGGGTGCCGCCCGTGCGGGTGTCGCACGGCAAGGTCGCCGAGATGCAGTGCCGGGCGGCGGTGCACTTTCACTGTCTGCTGCGACTGGACGGCGTCGACCCCGACGACCCGGACGTCCTCGTGCCACCGCCGGCCGGCATCACCGTCGACGACCTAGAGGAAGCCGTCCACGCCGCCGCTCGCCAGATCACTGTCACCACACCCCGGCACCCCGACCGACCCGAAGGCTGGGTGGTCGCCTGGGGCGAGCAGGTCGACGTCCGCCGGATCAACAGCGCCGGCGGCGAGCTGACGGACGGCAAGGTGGCCGCCTACCTGGCCAAGTACGCCACCAAGGCCACCGAAGCCACCGGCCATCAGTTCACCCGGTTCACCCCCGCCACGATCGACGACTACGCCGACCCGGAAGGCGACCACCTCGCCCGCCTCATCGACGCCTGCTGGCACCTCGGCAGGCCCACCGGCACCGATACCGCCAGCGGCGCCGCAACAGGCGACGACCGTCAAGACAGCCTTGACACCAAACTCAGCGCCTACGCCGGGCTGCGCCGTTGGGCCCACATGCTCGGCTTCGGCGGCCACTTCCTCACCAAGGCCCGCCGCTACTCCGTCACCTTCCGCCTGCTCCGCGACACCCGCGCCACCTACCGCCGCACCGAAGACGACGAACCCGCCGACACCATCACCGTCGGCACACTCACCTACTCCGGCTCAGGCTGGCTGACCGAAGGTGACGCGCTGCTCGCCAACACCGCCGCCAGGCAGCGACGCGAGAGCAGGCGCATCGGCCGGGAAGAACTCGCCCACGAAGCCTGGCGCACCGGGGCCGCCGCATGAGCCGAAACCTCACCCCGCGCTGGTACTCCCCCGCCGAGGTCGCCGTCCTGCTCGGCTTCGGCATCTCCAAGGTCAAGATGAAGATCGCCACCGGCGAGCTGCGCTCCATCAAGGACGGCAAGTACCGCCGCATCCTGCCCGAATGGGTCGACGACTACATCCGCGAAAAGGTCGAACGCCAGGAGGCCGCCTGATGCCCGCCCGCGCACGAGCCAACGGCGAAGGATCGATCTTCCCGTACCGGAACGGCTTCGCCGCCTACGTCTGGGTCGAGAAGCCCGACGGCAGGCGCACCCGCAAGTACGTCTACGGCAAGACCCGCGAGGCCGTCCACGACAAGTGGATCAAGCTGCACCAGCAGGCGAAGCAGGGACCGGTGGCGACCAGCGTCCCCACGGTCGGCAGCTTCCTCACCTACTGGCTGACCGAGATCATCCAACCGAACCGAGCACCCTTGACCTACGCGACCTACGAAACGTTCGTCCGCCGCTACATCTCCCCCGGTCTCGGCGCAAAGCGGCTCGACCGCCTCCAATCCCGCGACGTGCAGACGTGGATCAACCAGGTGGCCCGCACCTGCCAGTGCTGCGCACAGGGCAAGGACGCCGCACGCCGGAAGGAGAAGCGTCGCTGCTGTGCGGTTGGTCGCTGCTGCCAGGCTCTCCCGTCCACTCGGACGGTCAGCGACATCCGGGCCGCGCTGCGGGCCGCCCTCACCCACGCCCAGGCCGAAGACCTCATCACCAAGAACCCGGCCGTGCCGGTCACCCTCGCCACGGCCCGCCGCCGCCGGGGCAAGTCGTGGTCGAGCGACGAGGCGCGCAAGTTCCTTGAATCTGCCCGCGCCGACGAGGACCCGCTCTACGCCGCCTACGCCCTGGTCCTCGTCGTCGGCCTCCGCAAGGGCGAGGCGCTGGGGCTCACCTGGGAGGACGTCGACCTCGACGCCGGAGAGCTGACCATCGGCCGCCAACTGCAACGCGTACGCGGCCAGCTCCTGCACCGCGACACCAAGACCCAGGCGTCCGATGCCACCCTCCCCCTGCCCGACATCTGCCTGACGGCGCTCAAGCTACGAAGCGAACAACGCGACGAGGCACGAGCAGCCGCCGGCAACGCGTGGCACGAAACCGGCCTCCTATTCACCACCCGCTATGGCACACCGATCGAGCCGCGCAACTTCCAGCGCTCCTGGCAGACAAGGTGCGAGAAGGCCAACGTCAAGCCGATCACCGTCCACGACGCCAGGCGCACCTGCGCCACGCTGCTCGCCGACCTCGACGTCCACCCCAGAGTCGCCATGCAGGTGCTGAGGCACGCCCGCTTCTCCGTGACCATGGAGATCTACACCCAGGTCTCGTCCAAGGCGACGCGGGAAGCACTCAAGCGCCTCGGCGATTCCCTCGGCCATTGAAGCACCGCTGCTGTACTTAACTGCTGTACGCAAGCAGAAAGGCCACCTCCCGAACCCGGGAAGTGGCCTTTGACCTGCGTGGGCGATACTGGGATCGAACCAGTGACCTCTTCGGTGTGAACGAAGCGCTCTCCCGCTGAGCTAATCGCCCTCAGCGCCGATGACTCTACCCGATCGAGAACGCAGACGAAAAACCCGGGTCGTCAGTGCGTCGCGAGGTAGTGCAGCGCCCGGGCCACCAGGTCGATCCCGAGGCTGTACTTGAGCGACAGCCACACCACCACGGCCACGAAGACGAGGCCGACCGCGCCGAGCACGATCCGCACCGGTAGTGACCGACTGGTCGCCCATCGCGTCCAGGCATGTACATGTCGGCGGGTGAAGCCGAGCAGCCGTCGCGCCCAGTGGTACTCGACCGCCCAGATGCCCAGCCCGGCGATCACCAGCAGCCAGCCGGGCCCGGGCAGCGGGATCAGGGCGATACCGACAGTGACGACGATGGCGCCCGCGATGGCGATGAAGATCTTGAGGGTGATCCGGCCGGTGGGGTTGGCCCGGATCAGCTCGAGGGTGGTGTGCACCCGCTCGCGCCAGCTGCTGCGACGCCGAGCGACGACGGGGACGCCAGGGCGGCCGGACGAGCCGCGGGAGCCGCCCTCGGAACGCTCCGTCGACACCCCGTACCCCCGCCTTTCGGCTGCTCGGGCCGCTCCTTTCGGTGGGTCGGCCGTGGTCGTCGGATCCACTGCGGGACCCCTCCTGACCATTTCCACCCCCAGTGTCGCCCGGGACCGTCACCCCTGCTGAGGACTGGACGTTACCGGAGTAAGTCGACGACTGAACCACCCGATGCCGGGCGGCACCACGGTCTGGGCGAATCGGCAAATCCTAGAAGAATTTTCACATTCTCGGAGGCTTTCCGACCGTCTTCCCACCACTGGGTGAAGTCAGCGTATGGCGGAGCGTAGCCAGGAGTAGCACCTGAGTATGGGAAAAGCGGGACACGCGCGTTCCGCAGCGGTGCCGGGGGGAGAACGTCCATGAGTGTCATCCGACCGACGACCGTAGAGGTCGAGACGTCGCTAAGGCTCGTCGCGCCTGACGCCACCGCATTGCCGGTGCGTGCCAGTCTGCGTTACGACCCTGCTGACCCGTATGCGGTCCATGTCCTGTTCCACGCCGAATCCGCCGGCGGTGAGGCGGTGAGCTGGTCGTTCGCCCGCGAACTGCTGGTCACCGGGCTCGACGAGCCAGCCGGCATCGGCGACGTCCGGGTCTGGCCGTGGGCCACCCCGCGCGGCGACTTCGTCGCGCTCGCGCTGTCGTCCCCGGACGGCAACGCCCTCTTCGAGGTCCCGCGCAGCGTGCTCGTGCGCTTCCTGCGGCGGACCTACGTCGTCGTCCCGCGCGGCCGCGAGGCCGAGCACCTGGACGTCGACACGGCGGTGAACCGGCTGCTCGCCGGCCGCTGACCACGCAACCCGGGGCCGCGCGGATCTGCCGAGTCCGCGCGGCTCCGGCCACCATTGATCGGGTACGCCGTGGGCGTGCCCGACTCAGCCGTGCGTGGTGATCCCGCCGTCGACGGGGATCACCGCTCCGGTCAGATACGCCCCGGCGCGGGACGACAGGTAGATCGCCGTGCCCGCCATGTCCTCGGGGCGGCCGATCCGGCCCAGCGGCACCTGCTGCTCGATCGCCGACCGGGCGGCCGGGTCGTCCAGCGCGAACGCCATCATCTTGCTCTCGAACGGTCCGGGCGCGATCGCGTTGACCGTGATCCGCTCGCCGGCGAGCTGGTGGGCGAGGCTGCGGGTGAGCATGTGCACGGCCGCCTTGGTGGCCGAGTACGCGTACACCTCCATGAACGGCACCCGGAGACCGTCGATCGACCCGATGTTGATCACGCGGGCCGGGTCGTCGACGCTGGCTGCCGCGCGCAGCGCCGGCAGCAGCGCGGTGGTGAGCCGGAAGACGGCCTTGACGTTGACCGCCCAGAGCTTGTCGAACGCGGCCTCCGGATAGTCCTCCAGCGGTGCGCCCCAGGTCGCGCCGGCATTGTTGACCAGCACGTCGAGCCGGTCGGTACGTTCGCGCACCGCGGCGGCCAGCCCCTGCGCGCCCTCGTCGTGGCTCAGGTCCGCGGCGATCGCCTCGCAATGGCCCTCGGCGGAGAGTTCCTTGGCCACCCGCTCGCAGACATCGGCCTTCCGGGAGGAGATGATGACCTTCGCGCCGGCCCGCACGAAGCCCCGGGCGATCATCAGCCCGATCCCCCGCGAGCCGCCGGTGACCAGGACCGTCTTGCCTTCGACCGAGAACAGATCCGTCATGCCCATCCCATCGCGAGTCGGCGGGGCCGGGGGTGGTCCGCCGACCCGGGCGCTACCGATCGGTAACCTAGTCGGCGGGCGACTGCGGCGACAAGCCCACCCCCGCAGTCGTGGCGTCGAGATGCAAGCTGGGCAGGAGACCGTTAACGTCGGGACGATGGTCACTCCCGGTCAGCTCTCCCCGGCCACCCGTACCGACCTGTCCCCCGCCGAGGGGGACGCCGACGACATCACCATCGGCGCGCTCGGCGACCTGGCGGCCGAACCCGGCTGGCGCCGCCCGGTGCTGCTCGACGCCGACCTGCTGATCCTGGTCACCGGCGGACACGGCAGCGCCGAACTGGACTTCCGGGCGCTGCCCTGCCGACCCGGCACCCTGCTGCGCGCCCGCCCCGGCCAGGTGCTGCGCTGCCTCGGCGCCCACCTGGACGCGACGGTAGTCCGCTGGGGCGCCGGCACGCTGCGCGGGCTGGACGTCGACCCGGACGCCGTGCCGACGTACCGGCAGCTCGCCGGCGAGGACGAGGACGCGGTGATCGGTGAGGTCACCCAGTTGGCGGTGGACGCGGACCGGCATCGGGGGGTGCCCGCCGCCCGGGCGCTGCTGCGGCACCAGCTCGCCGTGCTGCTGCTGCGGCTCAGCCTGCTCGGCGCCGCGGAGGAACGGCCCGCGCCGCGCCCCGAGTCGGAGACCTTCCACCGGCTCTGCCGGGAAGTGGAACGCGGCTACCAGCACACCCGCCGGGTCGAGGACTACGCCGCGCAGCTCGGCTGCTCGGTGCGTACCCTCACCCGGGCCTGCCTGGCGGTGACCGGCCGCAGCGCCAAGCAGGTCATCGACGAGCGGGTGGCGTTGCAGGCCAGCCGGCTGCTCGCCGCCACCGACGAGCCGATCGCCCGGATCGGCCGCCGGCTCGGCTTCCCGGAGCCGACCAACTTCGGCCGGTTCTTCACCCGCGAGGTCGGGGTCAGCCCGGGAGCCTTCCGGGCCGTCCGGGAACAGCCCCTACCTGTCCGGATGGTGCGCCCGCGCCCGCCCGCCGACGCGCCGGTGCCCAACGGCCGGGCATGATGACAGAGTGCAGATCTCCGCGCGTGGCGACTACGCGGTCCGGGCGGCCCTGAGCCTGGCCACCGCGTACCCCGCCCTGCTGTCCACCCAGGCCATCGCCGCCGAGCAGGACATGCCCCGCAAGTTCCTCGAGGCCGTCCTGGCCGACCTGCGCCGGGCCGGGATCGTCCGCGCCCAGCGCGGCGCCGAGGGTGGCTACACCCTGGCCCGCCCACCCCGCGACGTCACCATCGGGCAGATCCTCCGCGCCGTCGACGGCCCGCTGGCCGGGGTGCGCGGGCTGCGCCCCGAGGAGACGCAGTACGCGGGCGCGGCCGAGAACCTGCCCCGGCTCTGGGTGGCCGTCCGCGCCGCCGTCCGCCAGGTCGTCGACGAGGTGAGCCTGGCCGAGATGGCCAGCGGGAAGCTGCCCGGGCACGTCCGCAAGCTGATCGCCCGCCCCGACGCCTGGGAGCCCCGCTGACGGGTCCCCGCGGCTGATTCATTGACGACATCAGCTGCATAGCGACCGCACCGGCGCCCCGCCCGGCGGTGCCGGCCCAGCGTCACCGCGTCCGGACCGCCTCGGCGTAGTCCAGCGCGGCCCGGTCGAGGGCGGGCAGGTCCTCCGCCGCCGCGGCGGTCACCACGCGACGGCCACGGCCCGAACGTGGTGGTGTAGCCGGCGCCGTGGTGGACCAGGAGGTCGCCGTCCTCCCCCGTGCCCAGGGCGAGGGCCTCGCCGAGCACGATGGTGTGGTCGCCGGCCTCGATCCGGCGGACCACCCGGCACAGCAGCACCGCCAGGGCGTCGTCGATCAGCGGCACCCCGAACGGTCCCTGCGTCCAGCCCCGGTGGGTGGCGAACCGGTCGATGCCGCTGGTGGCGACGTTCGGTGCCACCTCCTGCTGGCCGGAGGCGAGCAGGTGCACCGCCAGGTGTTCCGCCCGCTCCACAGTCGGCCAACTCGACGACTCCCGGCCCAGGCAGAACGACACCAGCGGCGGATCCAGCGACACCGAGGTGAACGAGGTGGCGGTGAAGCCGGCCGGCGGCAGCGCCGGCAGGTGCCGGTTCGCGGCCAGGCCGGGCGCGGTGACCACGGTGACCGTGGCCGCCTGCCGCCGCAGCAGGGTGCGGAACAGGTCCCGATCGACGGGGCGCAGCTCGACGGCGCCGGCCCCCGGCCGGTCCACGCTGGTCACGCCGTCACCAGCTCACGGGCGGCGTCGGCGCCGCAGCGGGCGGTGGTGGTGAAGGCGAGCAGGGCGACGGCGGCGAGGGTGCGCCGCAACGGTTGACGGGGTGAGGCCATGGAGGGATCTCCTGATCTGTCCACGATGGGTGGAGGAAGCCCACGAGGGCGCGACGGCACGCCGCACCGGGCCGGGCGACGGTGCGCCGGCGACGGGAGCGGACGGGCGGAGAAGGTGCGAGGACGGGAAGCCGAGCCGGTGGAACCGGTCAGCTCAACAGAGCGCGCTCGCGTGCCGGACCAGGTCAACGTGCACGCGAGCGGTGAGGAGAAGCTCGTCCCGCTGCGACATGACCTCATGCTGCCGGGCGCTCTCCGGCCCGGTCAACGCCCTTCCACACAGTGGGATGCGCGCCGCATACTTTGTTACAACCCTTCTCCACCAGCATTTGTCACCCCTTAAGACCTACCCGTTGACTAGAGATTCAGACGGGAGTCCGGGGCACCGTCCAGTGCGGATTCCACGGGGTTATTAGCTGTTGCGCGTTGTTTCATCTTCTATCAGTGTCCTTATAGGATAGTCGCGTGAGGTTGGGCGAGTGGGCGGCACGCAACGGTGTGCATTACCAGACCGCTTGGCGGTGGGCTGGGGACGGCAAGATGCCCGTGCCAGTGGTGCGTACCGCTACCGGGACTTGGCTGGTGCAGGAGCCTGACGTCCCTGCGGCTGGCCGGGTGGTGGCGTGCTGCCGGGTGTCCTCGTCCGACCGGAAGCCTGACCTGGATCGGCAGGTTGCCCGGGTGGTCGCGGGAGCGACCAGGGTCGGGCTTGCGGTGGGTGAAGTCGTCACGGAGGTCGGCTCCGGACTGAACGGCCGGCGTCGCGAACTCGCCTGTGTCCTCGCCGACCCCGAAGCGGCGGTGATCGTGGTCGAGCACCGCGATCGTCTGGCCCGCTTCGGTGTGGAGCACCTGGAGGCCGCCCTGGCCGCCGCGGGCCGTCGCCTGATCATCCTCGATGCACAGGAGGCCAGCGATGATCTGGTGCGGGACATGACCGAGGTGCTGACCTCGATGTGCGCCCGCCTGTACGGGCGCCGGTGGGCCCGACACCGGGCCGACGCCGCACTGCGCGCCGCAGCGGAGGCCGAGTGAAGAAGTTCCAGCCGCGGCCGGGCTTCGTGGTGCAGGCGTACCGGTTCGCTCTGGACCCCAACGCCGCGCAGGAGCAGGCGCTGCGCTCGCACTGCGGCGCAGCCCGCGCGGCCTACAACTGGGCGGTGGGCTGGGTGTCGGCGTCGTGGTGGCAGCGCCGCGCCGAAGAGTCCTACGGGCTCGCCGGGCCGGAGTTGACCGCGTGGCGGCCGTGGTCGCTGCCGGCCCTGCGTAAGGCGTTCAATCAGGTCAAGCGCACCGATCCGCGGTTTGCCGACTGGTGGGAGGAGAACTCCAAGGAGGCCTACAACACCGGCCTCGCCAACGCCGCCGCCGCGTTTGACAACTACGCCGAGTCCAAGCGTGGGCAGCGCAAGGGCGGGCGGATGGGTGTGCCCCGCCGGAAGTCGAAACACAAGGCGCGCTTGGCCTGCCGATTCACCACCGGCACGATCCGCGTGGAGCCGGACCGCCGTCATGTCACCCTGCCCAGACTGGGCACGATCCGCACCCACGAATCCACACGCAAGCTCGAGCGCCGTATCGCAGGCGGCAGCGCCCGCATCCTCTGCGCCACTGTGAGGTTCGAGCGCGGGCGCTGGTTCGTCTCCTTCCAAGTCGAGGTCGAACGCGCCGAGCGCACCCCGGCCCGCCCGGACGTCGCGGTCGGGGTGGACCTGGGCGTGAAATGCCTCGCCGTCCTCGCCGACAGTCAAGGCGAGATCCGCCACGTGCCCAACCCGGGCCACTACGACACCGCCCTGAAGGCCCTCAAACGCCTGTCGCGGCGGGTTTCCCGCCGCCGAGGGCTGGACCGGCGCACCGGCCAGACGCCCTCGAAACGGTGGCTGAAAGCCAACGCGGAACGTAACCGGGTACACCACCAGGTGGCGAACCTGCGTACCGACGCGCTGCACAAACTCACCACCGCGATCAGCGCCGAGTACGGCACCGTGGTGGTCGAAGACCTGAATGTCGCCGGGATGCTCCGCAATCGGCGCCTGGCAAGGAAGATCGCCGACGCCGGATTCGGAGAGATCCGGCGACAACTGACCTACAAGACCGGCTGGAACGGTGGACAGGTCCATGTCGCCGATCGCTGGTTCCCTTCCTCGAAGACCTGCTGCGGGTGCGGCGCGGTGAAAGCCAAACTGCCGCTGCACACGCGCGCTTTCTGCTGCGATGTATGCGGCCTGGTGATGGACCGGGACGCTAACGCCGCCTGCAACCTCGCCGCCCTTGCGGCGGCCAGCACCACCGGCACCGGAGTGGCCGGAGACCGGGGCGCGAAAGCGCCGAAGCCTCGTGGAGCCGACCAGAAGACCCGCGTCACCCTCCCCAGCCGTATGGCCGGGGCGGGGCGGGCAGGTGGCGCAACCCTGCCACCACAGCGGCAGGCGGAAGCGAGAGACCGTCATCAGGACACCGCGACCCTCACATTGCGGTGACACCGTTACGGACCTTCCATGCGAAAACGCACGGATTGCTGACACCTGACGATGGGATCAGCAACGGGTGATCGCCTAGGCTCCCCGCGTCGGATCGATCAGCGGAGGTGCGCGGTGGGTGTGGGTGTCGGGGATCTGGTGGACGATTTCGCGCTGCCGGACGAGACGGGGACGGTGCGGCGGTTGTCGGAGTTCCTGGCGGCGGGGCCGGCGGTGTTGTTCTTCTACCCGGCGGCGATGACGCGGGGGTGCACGGCGGAGAGCTGTCATTTCCGCGATCTGGCGGCGGAGTTCGCGGCGGTGGGCGCCCAGCGGGTGGGAATCAGCCGGGATCCGGTGGAGAAGCAGGCGGAGTTCTCCCGGCGGCACGGGTTCGACTATCCGCTGCTGTCGGACGTCGACGGCGTGGTGGCGGAGGCGTTCGGGGTGCGGCGGCGGCTGCCGTTGGGGGCGTTGAGCACGCGGCGGATGACGTTCGTGATCGGCCAGGACCGGCGGGTGCTGGCGGTGGTGCACAGCGAGTTGAGCATGAACGAGCACGCGGACGCGGCGTTGCGGGCGCTGGGGGCCTGATCTTCGCGGTGTCGCAGCCGGCTGGTATCAAGGCTGCAATCAAACGTATGTACGGAAGAGGGCTGTGATGGCGGGCCAGGGTTTGTCCACTGACGAGGTGCAAGGCATCCGGGAGGCGTTGGCCGCGGGCCGTAAGCCGAGGGTGGTGTTCACGGCGGCGGCGGGTCAGGTGGCGGGTCAGGTCGGCCAGGTGGTGGAGCTGACCGATCCGGCGGTGTCGGAGGAGTTCGTGGTGGTGCGGTTCGGCCGCGACGAGTTGCCCTTCTCCCCCGCCGACGTGGCGGTCGCGCCGCGCGGCACGGGGCGGAAGGTGGCGGCGGAGCCGAAGCCGCAGGTCGAGGAGCCGGCCGCGCGGCGGAGCCGGAGTTCGTGTTGGACACGCCGCGGGTGCCGGCGCCGCGTCAGGAGGAGCCGAAGGTGGAGCAGCAGGTGGAGGCGAAGCCGGCGCGCGGCCGGTGAAGGCGGCGAAGCCGAAGGGCCCGGCCGGGCTGACGGTGACGTTGGCGTACGCCGAGGGTGAGTGGACGGTGGCGGCGCAGCAGGGCGCGAAGGCGCTCGCGAAGCCGTACGTGGTGAAGCCGGCGGAGGCGCTGCGGATGGTGGCGCTGGTGGACGTGCCGGGGGTGCAGGAGGCGGTGGAGCAGATCATGGCCGCGGAGCGGGCGGAGGCGGAGCAGCAGGCGGAGAAGCTGCGCGCGGAGCTGGCGGAGATCGAGGCGCGGCTGGCGGAGTTGCGCGACGCCCGCTGACGGCGTGTCCCGTGCGGCGGCTCGTCGGGGCCGTCGCACGGGCGGGGGCGGTTGGGGGTGGGGCTACCGGCCGCTGTGGTGGTCGAGCAGGGTGGTGAGCAGCCGGGTCAGCTCGTCGCGGTCGGTCGGCGACAGGGGGGCGAGCAGGGTGTCCTGGACCCGGTCGAGGGTGTCGGCCATCCGGCGTAGCTCGCGGCGGCCGGCGGTGGTGAGGGTGACCACGTTGCGCCGCCGGTCGGCGGGGTCGGGTGCGCGGCGGACCAGGTCCTTCGCGGCGAGTTCGTTGAGCACGGCGACCACGTCGCTGCGGTCGATGCCGCAGCGCCGTCCCAGCTCGGCCTGGCTGGCCGGGCCGAGCTCGTCGAGGGCGGCGAGCAGCCGGTAGTGGTAGCCGCGCGCGTCGAGCGCGCCGAGCCCGTCGGCGACCAGGCGGGCGGCGTGGGCGGCGGTCTGGGTGAGCAGCCAGCTCGGGGTCGTCCGCAGCCGGGCGGGGGCCGCCGGGCCGGTGGTGGGCTCCATGGTGGGGACCATATCAGCAACCGTTGGCTCTACCCACGATTCCTGATATGTTGGCTGAACCAACGTTGGAGTTACCAACAAAGGAGCAGCCATGTCCCGCACACCCGTCCTCACCGGCCAGGTCATCGGCCAGGCCCACTACGCCACCCGGGCGGTGCTCGAACGCGAGCTGGCCACCATGGGGATCACCTTCGCCCAGTCCGTCGCGCTCAACGCCGTCGCCGCCGAGGGCGGGGCCGTCGAGCGCGGGGCCCTCGTCCAGCGGATGACCGGCGCCCTGAAGGTCGACGAGTCGGCGGTGGGGACGACACTCGCCGAGCTGACCGACGCCGGGCTGCTCCGGGCGCTGCCCGCCGGCGGGTCCGGTCTCGCGCTCACCGACGTCGGCCGGGCCCGGCAGGGCCGGATCGCCGACGCGCTCGCCGGCATCACCGCCCGGCTGTACGCGGACATCCCCGCCGCCGAGATGGAGGTCGCCGGACGCGTCCTCACCCTGCTCAAGCAGCGAGCCGACGCCGAACTGGCGATGGCCTGAACACCCCGCGGGCCGGTGCGACCCCCTCGCACGCCCGCCTCCCGCACCCGCAGACTCGTCAGTGCTGCGGAATGTGCACTACCCCGATCCGCTTGCGGAAAACCCAGTACGTCCACCCCTGGTAGGCCAGCACGATCGGGGTGAACACCACGGCCACCCAGGTCATGATCTTCAGGGTGTACGGGGTGGAGGAGGCGTTCGTCGCGGTGAGCGTCCCGGCGGCGTCCAGGGTCGACGGCAGCACGTTCGGGAACAGCGCCGCGAACAGGGTCGCCACCGCCAGGGCGATCGCCACCGCGGTGCCGGCGAACGCCCAGCCCTCCCGGCGTACCCGGGCGGCGGCCAGACCACCGAGCAGGGCGAGGGCCGCAGCGACGGCGAGCACGACGGCGGCGGCGCTGGAGCGGATGGTCAGCGTCCAGGCCAGGAAGGCCACCGCGACCACGGCGGCGCCGACGCCGAGCCGCACGGCCAGCGCGGCGGCCCGCTCGCGGATCTCGCCGGTGGTCTTCAGGGCGATGAACACCGCGCCGTGGGTGAGGAACAGGGCGAGGGTGGTCAGGCCGCCGAGCAGGGCGTACGGGTGGAGCAGGTCGAGCAGGCCGCCGACGTACTCGTGGTCGGCGTCGAGCGGCACCCCGCGCAGGATGTTGGCGAACGCGACGCCCCACAGGATCGCCGGCAGCAGCGAGCCGAAGAAGATCGCCCGGTCCCAGCGGCGCTTCCAGGACGCCTCGGGGCGCTTGTGCCGGTACTCGAAGGCGACGCCGCGGGCGATCAGCGCGAGCAGGATCAGCAGCAGCGGCAGGTAGAAGCCGGAGAAGAGGGTGGCGTACCACTCGGGGAAGGCGGCGAACATGGCGCCACCGGCGGTGATCAGCCAGACCTCGTTGCCGTCCCAGACCGGGCCGATGGTGTTGATCAGGACGCGGCGCTCCCGGTCGTCGCGGCCGAGGACGGGGAGCAGCATGCCGACGCCGAAGTCGAAGCCTTCGAGGATGAAGTAGCCGGTGAAGAGCACGGCGACGAGGAGAAACCAGACGGTCGTCAGTTCCACGATGGGCTCCGGGGATCAGTAGGCGAAGGCGAGCGGACGCTCGGCGTCGTCGGTGGTGTCGTCGACGGGCGCCGGGGTGAGGTCGGGTACGCCGGCCCTGGCGTAGCGGACCAGCAGCTTGAACTCGATCACGGCGAGGGTGGCGTAGATCAGGGTGAAGGCGGTGAAGGAGGTGAGGACCTCGGTCAGCGAGACGCTGCGGGACACGCCGTTGCGGGTGAGCATCTCGCCGAAGACGATCCACGGCTGGCGGCCCATCTCGGTGAAGATCCAGCCGAAGGAGTTGGCCAGCAGCGGCAGCACGGGCATCACCAGGCCGGCGCGCAGCAGCCACCTGCTGGTGGGGGTGCGTCCCTTGCGCTGGCTCCAGAGCACCAGCAGGGCGATCGCGGCGGCGGCCATCCCGAAGGTGATCATGAAGCGGAAGCTCCAGTAGGTGACCGGGATGATCGGGGTGTAGCTGCCGGCGCCGTACTGGCTGGCGTACTGGGCCTGCAGGTCGTCGATGCCGTGGACGGTGCCGTTGGGGTCGCCGGTGCCGAGGTACGACAGCAGGTACGGGATCTTGATGGCGAAGACCTCGCGGCTGCCGTCGAGGCTGCCGACGGTGAGCACGGAGAACGAGGCGGGGCTCTCGGTGGTGTAGAGGCCCTCGGCGGCGGCCATCTTCATCGGCTGCACCTCGGTCATGATCTTGCCCTGGATGTCGCCGGTGAACAGCACCAGCGCCGAGGAGACCAGCACCACCCAGGAGCCGAACTTGGTGGCGAAGCGGTAGGCGCCGGTGTCCGCGCTGTCCCGGTTGCGGATCACGTGCCACAGGCCGACGGCGACGATCAGTGACCCGGCGACCAGGAACGAGCCGGCCAGGGTGTGCGGGAAGGTGATCAGCGCGACCTTGTTGGTCAGCACGGCCGGGAAGTCGGTCAGCTCCGCGCGGCCGGTGTCCGGGTTGATCCGGTAGCCGACCGGGTTCTGCATGAACGAGTTCGCGGCGAGGATGAAGTACGCGCTGAGGTTGGTGCCGATCGCGGCGACCCAGATGCTGGCCAGGTGCGCCCGCTTGGGCAGCCGGTCCCAGCCGAAGATCCACAGGCCGATGAAGGTGGATTCGAGGAAGAACGCGACCAGGGCCTCGATGGCCAGCGGGGCGCCGAAGATGTCGCCGACGAAGCGCGAGTAGTCGCTCCAGTTCATGCCGAACTGGAACTCCTGCACGATGCCGGTGACCACACCCATCGCGAAGTTGATCAGGAACAGCTTGCCGTAGAACTTGGTGAGCTTGAGGTACCGCTCGTCGCCGGTGCGGTGCCACAGGGTCTGGAGGATGGCCACCAGGACCGACAGCCCGATGGTCAACGGCACGAAGAGAAAGTGGTAGACGGTGGTGACACCGAACTGCCAGCGGGCGACGTCCAACGCGTCCACCTGAAACCCCCAGCTGCGCATACTACGATACGTAGTAAATACTACCGGGCGTCGTAGAGAATTGGGCAGGGCCGGGGGTCCCGACCCCACCCGGGACCAATGACCCTGATCACCTCTGCCGGCCGGCCACCGGGATCGGGTCCCCCGCTCACCCCGACGCGTGCGACCATCCAGCACTGATGAACACCCCGACCCCGTGGCGACCGCCGCTGCT
This sequence comes from Micromonospora sp. ATA51, assembly GCF_016802855.1. Lineage (NCBI taxonomy): Bacteria > Bacillati > Actinomycetota > Actinomycetes > Micromonosporales > Micromonosporaceae > Micromonospora > Micromonospora sp. ATA51. The sequence goes on from NZ_JAEVHJ010000040.1 coordinate 17,591, forward strand.
CTGGCGCGCCGCCCAACTGCTCGCCCGCGCCATCGTCGGCGCGCTGGCCCACCTCGAGGTCACCGGCGACGTGCCGGCCGAACTGCGCCGAGGGCCGCTGATCCTGGCCGCCAACCACATCAGCCCGTTCGACCCGGTGGTCCTCGCGGCCGCCTGCCGCGCCCGGGGCGTCGCCCCGCGGATCATGGCCACCGCGGGGCTGTTCCGCACCCCGGTCATCGGGTCGCTGATGCGCCGGGCCGGACACATCCGCGTCGAGCGGGGCAGCGCCTCCGTCCACCAGGCCCTCGACACCGCCGTGGCGGCCGTCGCCGGCGGCTCGTTGATCCTGCTCTACCCCGAGGGGCGGATCGGACTGGACCCGGGCATGTGGCCCGAACGCGGCAAGACCGGCGCCGCCCGGCTCGCCCTGGCCAGCGGCGCCCCCGTCATCCCCGTCGCCCAGTGGGGCTCCCACGAGGTGCTGCCGTACCGCGCGCCCAAGGGGGCGCTGCGCGGCCTCGCCCGGGCCCTGCTGCGCCGGCCGACGATCCGGGTGCACTTCGGCGCCCCGGTGGTGCTGCCCGACCTGCCCCCCGGCGCCCCGGGGGCGGCCCGGCGGGCCACCGACCGGATCATCGACGCGATCACCGACGACCTGGGGCCGCTGCGCCCCGACGAGCCGGACCGCCCCCGGCACGTCGACCCCGGCCGCCCCAGCGAGACCACCCGATCGCACCGGCGGCACACGGCCGGCTGATTTGCCTTCGAGTCAACGCGAAGGGTGAGACTCTTCGGGCCGGGACACCACGTCCCGCGGAGGAGGCAGCCATGAGCGCACCGACCGCGCTGATCACCGGCACGTCCAGCGGCATCGGCCTGGAGATCGCCGTGGGCGCGGCCCGGGCCGGCTGGCGGGCCGTGGCCACCATGCGCGACGTGTCGCGCGCTGACGCGCTGCGCCGCGCCGCCGACGCCGCCGGGGTCGCCGACCTGGTCGAGGTACGCCGGCTCGACGTCGTCGACCCGGCCTCGGTGACCGCCTGCGTGGCCGGCGTGATCGCCGACCACGGGCGCCTCGACGCGGTGGTCAACAACGCCGGCGCCGGGCACGTGGGCACCCTGGAGCAGGAGACCGTCGACGACGTACGGGCCGTCATGGAGGTCAACTTCTTCGGCGTCCTGCACGTCAGCCGGGCCGCGCTGCCGCACCTGCGTGCCAGTCGGGGACGGCTCGTCACGGTCACCAGCGTCGGCGGAGTGGTCGGGCAGCCGTTCAACGAGGCGTACTGCGCGGCGAAGTTCGCCGTCGAGGGCTTCATGGAGGCCCTCGCCCCGGTCGCCGCGACCGTCGGCGTCCTCGTCACCGTGGTCGAGCCCGGCGCGGTGGCCAGCGAGTTCGTCGCCAACGTCGGCGTCGACCGGGACGCGCCGTCGACGCAGGCCGGGGTGTACGCGCGGCGCTGCGGGCGTACCTGGACCGCACCGCCGGCGCGTTCGCGGCCGCCCAGTCCCCGGCGGACGCCGCCGCGGCGGTGGTCGCCACCCTGACCGACCCGGAGCCGGCGCCGCGCGTGCAGACCTCCACCACCGCCCGGCAGTTCGTCGGGGCGAAACTCGCCGACCTCGACGGCCGCGCCGTCGCCACGATCACCGCCGGCTGGCTGGCCTGATCAACCTCGGTGCGACGGCGCCCCGGCCAGCCGGGCGTCCAGCGCGTCGAGGTCCGGGACGAACCAGACGTGCTCGGCCCGGTTGGACTCGTGGACCAGGGCGCGCAGGGCCGCGCTGGCCGCGAGGTGCCGCGAGATGTCACCGACGACGGCCAGCCGCAGCCGGTAGTTGACGAACTTCTGCATGATCTCCCCGGCGAAGCGGGTGCCCAGGGCGAAGAAGTCCGGGTCGAGCCGGCTCGCCGGCACGGCCACCACCTCGGCGCCGAGGAACGCCGCGCCGATCAGGTCCAACGCGTCCGCCACGGTGGCCACCGGCGGGCCGGCCGGGTCGCACACCAGCACCGGCACCCCCATCCGCTGCTGCACCACGTCAGGCATGGGCGGCCTCCCCGGCGAGCAGGCCGTTGTCGCCGACGAGGACGGCGTCGAGCAGGTGCAGTACGTCGGCGGTGGCCGCGGCGCCACCCAGGATGACGATCTTCATGCGCCGGCGCTCCTCGTCGTGGACGGTCTGGACGCGCAGGGGGTGCGCGGGGTCGTGGACGGTGTTCACCCCGGCCAGGACGAGGGTGCCCAGCCGTTCGGCCGCGGCCCGGTCGACGCCGTCGACCTGCACGATGCTCGACACCTCCACCGCGGGAACCGCGGCGGGCCGGGCCGCCGGCGGCCGGCCGGTCAGCGCGTCGAGGTCGGCGCGGGCGATCCGGTACTGCTTGCCGATCCGCACCGCCCGGAGCCGGCCGGCGCGGATGTAGCCGCGCACGGTGCGCGGGTGCAGGCCGAGCCGCTCGGCCACCTGCTCCACCGAGTACATATCTTCACTCATCAGGCCGCATCATAGGTGGGATAGGTAACGATAGGGAGCGGGGGTTGTCCGTCGCGTCGCGCTTCCGGCCCGAGGTGATCGCCGGCCGGTCACCCGGGCGCCACCACGGGCGGTCATACTGCCGGGCGTGCAGCCCCGCTCCGGCTACCTCGACGCCCCCGCGCCCCTGGCGTTCGCCCACCGCGGCGCGCGGCCGACGGCGACGAGAACACCGCCGCCGCGTTCGCCCGCGCCATCGCCCTGGGCTACCGGTACGTCGAAACCGACGTGCACGCCACCGCCGACGGCGTGGCGGTGGTCTTCCACGACGCCACCCTGCGCCGGCTCACCGGCGAGCCGGGGCGCATCGCCGACCTGCGCTGGGCCGACCTGGCCTCGGTACGCGTCGGCGGCGCCGCCGTGGTGCCCCGCCTCGACGAGGTCCTCGGCGCCTGGCCGGAGATCCGCTTCAACATCGACGTCAAGGCCGACGGCGGCGTCGAACCCACCGTCGCCACCGTCACCCGGACCGGCGCCGGCGAGCGGGTGCTGCTGGCCTCCTTCAGCGACGCCCGGCTGACCCGGCTGCGCGCCCTGGCCGGGCCGAAGGTCGCCACCAGCCTCGGCATGCGCGGCGTGGCCCGGCTGCGGATGGCCTCCCTGCACGGACGGTCGCTGCGGCTGCCGCCGTCCGTGGTCGCCGCCCAGGTCCCGGTCCGCTACGGGCGCATCCCCGTGGTCGACCGGCGATTCCTGGCGTACTGCCACCGGATCGGGTTGCAGGTGCACGTCTGGACGATCGACGAACCTGACGAGATGCACGACTTACTTGATCTCGGCGTGGATGGCATCATGACCGATCACGTCGGCGTGCTGCGCGACGTCTACCGCAGCCGCGGCCACTGGGCCGCCTGAACTCACGAGGACCCCGATGGCCGAGACGGTCAGCCCGACCCTGCACGAGCCCCCGTCGAGCACCCGCCGGGAACGGCGCGGCTGGTACCTCTACGACTGGGCCAACTCGGCCTTCCAGACCACGGTCATCACCGTCTTCCTCGGCCCGTTCCTCACCACCGTCACCGAACTGGCCGCCGGCTGTGAACTCGGCGCGGACAGCTGCGAGGGGTACGTGCACCCGCTCGGCATCCGGGTCGCCGCCGGCTCCTACTACCCGTACCTGATCTCGCTGTCGGTCTTCCTCACCGTGTTCGTGCTGCCGGTGATGGGCGCGATCGCCGACCGGTCGATGCACAAGAAGCGGCTGCTGGCCATCGCCGCGTTCACCGGCGCCGGCGCCACCACCGCCTTCGCCTTCGTCGCCGGCGAGCGCTACCTGCTCGGCGGGGCGCTGTTCCTGGTCGCGAACATCTCCTTCGGCGCGGCCGTGGTCGTCTACAACTCGTTCCTGCCGCAGCTCGGCGGGCCCGACGAACGCGATGGCATCTCCAGCCGCGGTTGGGCCATCGGCTACCTCGGTGGCGGCCTGCTGCTCGCGCTGAACCTGGTCGCGGTGACGATGCTCAGCGAGGAGGGCAACCCGCAGCGCACCCTCGACCTGGCCCGCTGGTCGATCGTGTCCGCGGGCGTGTGGTGGGCGGCGTTCACCCTGGTGCCGCTGCGTTGGCTGCGCGAACATCCCGCCGCCGCCGCGGCGGCCCGGGTCGGCGGCGGCAACGTGCTCACCGACGGGTTCCGGCAGCTCGGCCACACCCTGCGGAACATCAAGGCGTACCCGCTGACGCTGTTCTTCCTGCTCGCCTTCCTGGTCTACAACGACGGCATCCAGACCGTGATCACCCTGGCCAGCCAGTACGGCACCAAGGAGCTGCGGCTGGGGCAGAGCACGCTGATCACGACGATCCTGCTGGTGCAGTTCCTCGCCTTCGGCGGTGCGCTGGCGCTCGGCGCGCTCGCCGGGCGGATCGGCGCGTGGAAGACCGTGCTGATCAGCCTGGTGCTCTGGACCGGTGTGATCATCGCCGCGTTCCGGCTGCCCGCCGAGGCGCCGCTGCCGTTCATGGTCCTCGGCGGGGCGATCGGCCTGGTCCTGGGCGGCAGCCAGGCGCTGAGCCGGTCGCTGTTCAGCCAGCTCATCCCCGCCGGCAAGGAGGGCGAGTACTACGGCTTCTACGAGATCAGCGACAAGGGCACCAGCTGGCTCGGGCCGCTCGCCTTCGGCCTGGTGTTCCAGCTCACCGCCTCCTACCGGGTGGGCCTGGTCTCACTGCTGATCTTCTTCGTGGTCGGGTTCGCGCTGCTGGCCGCCGTGCCGATCCGGCGGGCGATCGTCGCTGCGGGCAACACCCCGCCCCGGGTGCTGTAGCGACCGCCGCGCACCGTCCTGATCGGCGCGGATCGATCGACTAGGCTGCCCCGACGTGACCGAAGCCGCTGCCGCCCCGATCTGCCTGGCCCGGCCCCTCCCCGGACCGGACGACACCCGCACCGGCTGCGCCGCCGCCCGCGGCGTCGACGGGCGGCCGCTGCACGCCGCCGCGCTGAAGTTCTTCTGGGGGCCGATGGACTGCGGCAAGTCCACCATGGCCCTGCAGATGAACTACAACCACGCCCGGCAGGGCCGGCGCGGGCTGGTCACCACCCGCATCGACCGGTCACTCGGCCCGCAGGTCACCACCCGCATCGGCCTGGCCCACTCCGCCATCGAGGTCAACGACGCCCTCGACCTGCGCGACCTGGTCCGCGACGCCTGGGCCGAGGGGGTACGCGTGGACTACCTGATCTGCGACGAGGCCTCCTTCTACAACCTGGAGCACGTCGAGCAGATGGCCGAACTGGTCGACAACTTCGACGTCGACGTGTACGCCTTCGGCCTGGCCACCGACTTCCGCTCCTGCCTGTTCCCGGCCGCGCAGCGACTGTTCGAGCTCGCCGACGAGGTGGCCCGCATCCAGGTCGAGGTGCTCTGCTGGTGCGGCCGGGAAGGGCTGCTCAACGCCCGGGTGGTCGACGGGCGGGTGGTCCGCGAGGGCGAGCAGGTCGTCATCGGCGACACCATGGACAGCGCCGACGTGCGCTACCAGGTGCTCTGCCGCCGCCACTACCGCTCCGGCGACCTCGGCCCGCGCGGCTGAGACGTCAGAACGGGTCCCCGCAGACCCGCCACTTCCCGTTCTCCTGGATCACGGGGAGCTTGCGCTCCTCGCTGGCCCCCCCGTCGCGGGTCACCCGCACCGTCACCGTGGCACGCGGCGCCCGCGCAGGGTGGAGATCGACAGGTCGGTTATCTCGTAGCCGCTGACCTGCGGCGGGGTCCGCACCCAACTGCCGAAACCGACCGCGCTCCACCGGCTGCGGGTGTCCTTGCACAACCGCTCGTACGCCTTGTCGGTGTCGCCGGCGGACACCTCGTGGAAGAACCCGTCGGCCGTCTCCCGCACCGGCCCGGTGGCCTGCATCACCACCTGCACGTTCCACACGGCGAGGCCGGCCACCCCGATCAGGCACAGGCCCACCCCGAAGCCGCCCAGGACCAAGCCGGTCCGCACCGGTCGGCGCCCCCGGGCCGGCCTGCTCCACGTCTCCCTGCTGCCCATCAGCTTCGACCGTAAGCGCCCGATACGTCCCCGCGCAGGAACTCCGCCCGTGTCACGCCGGCCACGGCATCGTCTACCGTCGGCGCGACGCAGACCGAGGCGGCCGCCCGGCTGTGGGCGCGGCGCGGCGCCGGCGCGGGGACATCGCCGCCGACGCGCACCGGCACCGGGAACTGCTCTGCTGAGAACGGCCCGCCGTACCTGCCACAAGGTGTCAGGTACGGCGGGGAGACTGGCCGGCATGACAGTGACCGCCGACCTCGCCATGGTCAACCTCGACAGCTCCGACCCGGCCGCCCACGCCGGGTTCTACTCCCGCGTGCTGGGCTGGGAGATCACCCACAGCCAGGCCGAATACGCCATGATCAGCAAGGACGGGGTCTCGATCGGGTTCGGGCTGGTGCCCGGCTACGCGCCGCCCGCCTGGCCCGACGAGACCGCCGGCAAGCGCTACCACCTCGACCTCTACGTCGACGACCTCACGGTGGCGGAGAAGGAGTTCGTGGCGGCCGGCGCGGCGAAGCCGGAGTTCCAGCCCGGCGGCGAACGCTGGGTGGTGCTGATCGACCCGATCGGCCAGCCGTTCTGCATCTGCCCCCGCCCGCAGGGCTGAGCACCGCGCCTCGCCGGGCGGCCGTGCGCCGCCCGGCGGGCCGGTGGCCGGGTCGTCAGCGGAAGGCGTCGACGCTGCCCAGCGCCCACTCGGCGAAGGGGCGCGGCGGGCGGCCGAGGACCCGCTCGACGTCGGGGCTCACCCGCTGCTCGGCCGGCGAGGGAGTGCCCAGGATGCCGAGGGTCGCCGCCACGACGGGTTCGGGCATGAAGCGCAGCAGCTGCGCCCGGGCCTGCGCGGCGGTCTGCTCGACGAAGCGCACCGGCTCGTCCAGCGCCCGCCCGATCGCCGCCGCCTGCTGCCGCGGCGAGATCGGCTCCGGCCCGGTCAGCTCGTACGTCGCACCGGCGTGGCCGGGCTCCCGCAGCGCGACGGCGGCGACCGCCGCGATGTCGGCCGGGTCGACGGTCGGCAGCGCAACGTCGCCGAACGGTGCGGCGACCAGCCGCTGCGCCCGGACCGTCCCGGCCCACTGCAGCGCGTTGGAGTGGAACCCGCCGGGGCGCAGCACCGTCCAGTCCAGACCGGACCCGGTCACCGCCTCCTCCGGTCCGGCGGGGTGCCGCCCGGTCGCGACGCCCTGCGAGGACAGCAGGACGACCCGCCGTACGCCGGCGTCCCGGGCGGCGTCGAGGATGCCGCCGAGGTCGGCGCCGCCGGCCAGCAGGTCACCGGTGAGCAGCAGGAACAGCGCCTCCGCGCCGTCGAGCGTCGCCTTCAGGCCCGGCGGGTGGGCCAGGTCGGCCGTCACCGGGCGCACCCGTTCTGGTACGTCCGCCGCAGACACCTGCCGCGACACGGCCGTCACCTGCTCGCCGGCCGCCGCCAGCGCCCGCACCAGCGGCCGTCCCACGTTCCCCGTCGCTCCCGTCACCACGATCATGACAATTCCTCCCAGTTCGCTGTGGACTGAGAGGACGGTACCTTCCTGCGTATAGTAGGTACCTAGAGGAAAGTAATGGCCCGAGGGAGTGAATGTGACCAGCACCACCCCGGCGTCCCGAGTGGACGTCGACCCGGAGCAGGCCTGCCCGATCGCCCCGGTGGTCGACATCGTGTTCAGCCGCTGGACCACGCCCATCCTCTGGGCGCTGCACGAGTACGGCCGGCAGCGGTTCGTCGAGCTGGACCGCCGCCTCGGCACCATCACCCCGAAGGTGCTCACCCAGCGGCTGCGGCAACTGGAACGCGACGGCCTTGTCGTGCGCACCTACCACCCGGAGGTCCCGCCCCGGGTGGAGTACGAGATCAGCGACCTGGGGCGCAGCCTCGCGCCGCTGTTCGCCACGCTCGCCGAGTGGTCCACCGCCAACCTCGACAGGGTCGACCGGGCCCGAGACGACTACGACGCCCGCGAGCGGCCCGGCGCCCGCCGGCTCTGATCGCCGTCGGGCTCGACCGGTCAGCGTAGCGGCCCGCGCGCCACCGCCGCCCGCATCATTTCCGGGTCGCCGGCTGGGATGAACTCCAGCCACCAGGTCGCCCCTGCCGCCGCCAACTCGCCCACGTACGCCCGCTCGGCGTGCTCGTCCGGCCGGCGACGGCGGCCGCCGACCGCCACGTCGAACGGCTCCCCGTCGGCGCGGGTTGCCGGCAGCGCGCCCACCAGGTCGTGCACCTCGTCCGGGCTGAAGTCCGACCAGCCGTCGGTGTCGGCGAGCTTGTACGGCACGATCCCGTCGGCGCGCGCGGCGCGGCGCAGCACCGCCTTCGCCTGGGTGCTGCCACCCACCCAGACCGGTACCCGGGGCGTCTGCACCGCGCCGGCCGGAGCGTCACCCCGTCGGCCCGGTAGTGGGTGCCCTGGTGTGTGACCCGCTCGCCGCCGACCAGACCGACCAGCAGGTCGAGACCCTCGTCGAGCATCGCCGCCCGGGTCTTCAGGTCGGTCTGCTCCCCGAACCCCGCGACGCCGCGATCCTTCGGGTCGCCCACGCCGACCGCGACGGTGGCGCGGCCGGCGGAGAGATGATCCAGGGTCAACACCTCCCGGGCCAGCTTCGCCGGACGTCGGCGCGGCAACGAGGTCACCGTGGTGCCGAGCCGGATGCGGCTGGTGCGCCCGGCGATCGCGGCCAGCAGCAGCCACGGGTCGTACGTGGGCGGGTCGTCACCGTCGTAGTAGATGAGGTAGTCCTCGAAGAACACCCCGTCCCAGCCGGCCCGCTCGGCCAGTTCCCCCAACTCGACCAGGAGGGACGCCGTCACCGACGGTCCGCCGCAGCAGATCTCCAGTCCGTGTCGCATTGCCGCACCGTAATCCGCAGATGTGACGGTCAGGCCGGGGACATCACCTCGTACAGGTTGCCGGAGTCGTCGCGGAAGAAGAGCCCGCGGGCGCACAGTGGATGGTCCACGCGCCCGTTGTCGGGCGTACGCGGGTCGTTGCCGTACGGCACGCCGCCGTCGCGCAACCGGGTCAGGATCGCGTCGAAGGTGTCCGGGTCCACGTCGAAGGCGAGGTGATGCCCCTCCGGGGCGGGCACGCTGACGAAGTCGAGGGTGAGCTGGTCGTTGACGCGTACCGGGGCGAAGTGGCCGTCGCGGCCGGCCGGCGGCAGGATCGGTAGGCCCATCACGTCGGCGAAGAACCGGGCCGCCGCCCGGTGGTCGACCGCGGGGACGATCGTGTGGTTGAGCGTGACGGTCATCGGTCCGCCCCGGGCAGCGGATCGCGGCTCAGCGCGCCGTGCAGGAACAGGTCGACCAGCTCGGCCGGGGTCGGCGCGGCGAGGGCGAGTGGCGGGCGGGCCGGCAGCAGCAGGGCGAGGAACAGCCCGGCCAGCCGGTCGGCGGGCAGCCGCAGCCGGTCCCGTTCGGGGGCGAACAGGGCGGCGACGGCCTCCCGGACGGCCAGGGCCGACTCCTCGCGCGCGACGCGGACGGTCGGTCGGCCCCGACCGGTTTGGGCCGCGCCGGCGTCGGGCCGGGCCCATCCGGAGCCGGCCCCCCGTTCGGCGTCGGCCGCCGTCTGCTCGCCGGGGCGGCCCGCCCGGGTCGTCCGGCCGCGTGCAGGGCGCCGAGCACGGCGCCGAGGCGGTCGAAATGGGCGAGCAGCGCGCTCGCCGCGTCGGAGAGCCGGTCACCGAGCGGCTGCGTCAGCGGAATCGCGGCCAGTTCGTCGAGCACCGTGTCGGGGCGCAGCACCTCGACCACGCAGGCGTCGAGCAGGGCCTCCTTGTCGGCGAAGGCGCGGAAGACGGTCGCCTCGCCGATGCCGGCCGCCCGGGCGACCTGAGCGGTGGTGAGCGTCGCGCCGTGCGTGGCCAGCAGCGGCAGGGCCGCCTGCACGATCATCGCGCGCCGCCGGTCGGGTGTCATTCCCGGCGCGCGGCGCCGGCGATCAGTGGTGTCGGTCATGCCACCCACTGTGCGGAGTGACCACTCACTCCGGCAAGGGAATTACCGGGTTCAGCCGCGCCGGCGGGCGCGCGCGGCCCAGATGACGTACGCCGGGTCGCGGTCGAGGTTGTGCCGGTCCCGGTCGTACCGGCGGGTGGTGCGGGGGTCCGCGTGACCCATCGCGTCCTGCACGTCCTCCAGCGGCACCCCCTCCGCGCGGGCGGTGGTGGCGAACGCGTGCCGCAGCGAGTGCGGCGACAGCTTCGCCCAGGCCGGGATCCCCGCCGCCCGGGCGAGCCGGCGCACCAGCCGGAACACCGAGTGCCGGTCCAGCCGGCCGCCGGTCGCGGTGACCAGCAGCGGGCCGGTCAGCTCCGGCACGGTCACCCCCTGCGCGGCGGCCCGGGCGGCCAGGTAGGCGTCCAGCGCGTACGCGGTGCCGGGGGTCAGCGCGCGCCGGCGGACCTTGCCGCCCTTGCCGACGAACCGCACGCTGCGGTGTCCCCGCTCGGCGCCCAGGTCGGCCAGGTCGAGCGAGATCAGCTCGCCGACCCGCAGCCCCAGGTCGGCCAGGAGCGCGATGGCGGCCCGGTTGCGGGCGGCGGTCGAGCCGGTGTCCGCCTCGGCGGCGGCGAGCAGGGCGTCGACCTCCTCCGGCGTGAGGCCGACCGTGGCCGAGTGGTCCCGGTCGATGCGTGGCCGGTCCGCCCCGGAGACCGGGTTGGCGTCGACGGCGCGCAGCTTGACCAGGAAGTCGTACCAGCTGGACAGCGCGGACAGTCGGCGGGCGACGGTGGCCGGGGTGAGCGGCCGGCCGCTGCGGACCCCCAGCGTGGACTCCAGTTCGCGGCCGTAGGCGTTGACGTCGAGGAAGTTGGCCCGCAGCGGGTCCAGGCCGCGCCCGGCGCACCAGGTCAGCCAGCCGGTGACGTCCCGCCGGTACGCGTCGCGGGTGTGCTCCGACAGCCGCCGGTTGCGCAGCCACGCCTCGGTGAAATCGGTCGGCCCGCCGGGCAGGGCGGACCGCACCGACCCGCGGGGCAGGACGTCGGGGCGCAGCATGTGAGAAAGGCTCTCAGCCTTCGCCGCGAATGGCGACGAGGCGCGCCCGGCGAGAATCCGGCAAAGGTCACAGTCCCCGAGCGATCTTCCGTCCCGGCGTCGGCACCGGTCGGAGCCGGCGTTACGGTCGGCCGGTGCGTGCCAGCCGGTTGGTCTCCCTGCTGCTGCTCCTGCAGACCCGGGGGCGGATGACCGCCCAGGAGCTCGCCGACGCCCTGGAGGTGTCGGTGCGGACCGTCTACCGCGACGTCGAGTCGCTCGGCGCCGCCGGGGTGCCGGTGTACGCCGACCGCGGTCCGGCCGGCGGGTACCGGCTGCTGGAGGGGTACCGGACCCGGCTGACCGGGTTGACCGCGCCGGAGGCCGAGGCGCTCTTCCTGGCCGGCATGCCCGGTCCGGCCGCCGACCTCGGCCTCGGCCCGGTGCTCGCGGCGGCGGAGTTGAAGCTGCTCGCCGCGCTCCCCGACGAACTGGCCGATCGGGGCGGCCGGGCCCGGCAGCGGTTCCACCTGGACGCGCCGGGCTGGTTCCGGAACCCGGAGCCCATTCCGCACCTGACGGGGCTGGCCCGCGCGGTGTGGGAGGACCGGCTGGTCGAGGTCCGTTACCGCCGGTGGAAGGCCCCGCGGGAGGTGACCCGGGTGCTCGCCCCGCTGGGCGTGGTGCTCAAGGCCGGCCGCTGGTACCTGGTGGCCCGCTCGGGCGAGCAGGTACGCACCTACCGGGTCGGCGCGGTCCTCGACCTGGTGGTGCTGGACGAGGGGTTCGACCGGCCGGCCGACTTCGACCTGGCCGGCTTCTGGCGGGAGTGGACCGATCGGTACGAGCGCGGCGTCTATCGCGACGAGGCCCGGGTGCGGATGACGGTGGCCGCGCTGGAGTTCATGGCGTACGTCTTCCCGCCGGAGATGAGCCGGGCCGCCCGCGCCGCAGCCGGTGCGCCCGACGAGTCCGGCTGGCTGGAGACCACCGTGCCGATCGAGTCGGTCAGGCACGGGCACGTGGAGCTGCTCAAGCTGGGCGCCGAGGTGGAGGTGCTCGCCCCGGCGGAGCTGCGGGAGCGGTTCAGCGCCACCGCGCACGCCCTCGCCGGGCTGTATCCGCCGCCTGCCGACCGGCGGGAGCGCCCGGGTCGGACGCCCCCGCCGGTCCGACGGTCAGGCGTTGATCTCCTTGCGCCCGTTGCCGTTCGCCGGCGCGGTGATGCTGATCCGGCGCGGCTTGGCGCGCTCGGATCGGGATGCGCAGGGTCAGCACCCCGTTCTCGTAGCCCGCCTCCAGCTTGTCGGTGTCGAGGGTGTCACCGAGGAACAGCTGACGGGTGAAGGTGCCCATCGGCCGCTCGGCGGCGACGAGTTCGACCTTGTCCCCGGTGGGGCGGCGCCGCTCGGCGCGGACGGTCAGCACGTTGCGCTCCACAGTGCAGTCGATGCTGTCCGGGTCGACGCCGGGCAGGTCGAAGGCGGCGTAGAACCACTCGCCGTCGCGGTAGGCGTCGAGGTTCATGACCGCCGGTCGGGCGGTGGTGCCGAAGAACTGCTCGGCGAGCCGGTCGATCTCACGGAACGGGTCGGTACGCATCAGCATGGTCGTGCCTCCTCGGTTCTCCTGGCCGAAGGTGTCAAGTTGAGTCTTGGTGACTCAAGTCCTCAGTTATTTATGTAGCGCGCCGGGTCGGTGTCGTCAACTCCGGCCGGTAGCGCCTTCTCGAACCAGTGCTCGGCGTACCTGCCGTTGTTGTAGGCGGGGATTTCGACGTACCCGTGGCGGGCGTACAGGGTGCGGGCCTCGACCGGGTCGGATCGGGTGGCCCAGCCGAGCCGCCACCGTAGGCCCGCGCAGCCGGCCAGTTCCCCGTCGTGGTGGGCCAGCAGGAGCAGCCCGGTCGGTGGCGTCAGGTCGTCGCTCGGGGACTCGGCCAGGGCCGCGTCCACCTCGCCCGGTCGCTCGGGGCGCCGGTGGTAGCGGCGGACCATCTCCGTCAGGTACTCCCGCAGCAGGATCGCCGCCTCGGGCTCGTCCGGGTGGGTGGGGCTCGTCGTCCAGGTCGTCACCGCCCGATCCTCACCGGGCAATCATCGGCTTTTCCGTCTCCGCCGGACCGTGGCCGATCAGGTGCCGGCCCGCGGCCGGGTGGTGGCGGCGTTCAGCGGGCGGGTCCGTCGGCGACCAGGACGACGCGGCGCAGCAGGTCCGACAGCAGCCGGCGTTCGTCCGGTTCCAGCGCGCCGAGCAGGCGGTGCTCCTCGCCGCCCACGACGTCCATCGCGCGCAGCCAGGCGGCCCGGCCGGCGTCGGTCAGCTCCACGTCGACCCGCCGCCGGTCGACGGCGGAGGGGATCCGGCGGACGAAGTCCCGCCGCAGCAGCCCGTCCACCCGAGCGGTGATCGAGGCGGGAGCCATGCCGAGGTCCGCGGCGATCTCCGACGGCGCCGCCCGACCGCCGCGCCCGGCCAGGGCGTGCAGCGTGCCGAACTCCTTCTCCTGCAGGTCGAGGTCCGCCAACGCCTGTTCCTTGACCGCACGCAGGCGCCGGGTGAGGAACTGCATCCGGGTGACGGCGCCCTCGACGTCCGGGTCCAGGTCGGGCAGCACGGGCAGCCAACGCCGTACGTGCAGGTCTGCGCGGTCGGTCACGGCACCAGCATACGTCGACACCAAAATATTCGTTGACGAAATGTTTGATGTCGAACTACCTTGCGGGGGTGACCCATCCCCTCCGGCTCCGCTCTTTCCGGCTGCTCTTCCTCGGCCGCACCGTCTCGGCCGTCGGCGACGCGGTGGTGCCCACCGCGCTGGCCCTCGCCGTGCTCCGCGCCACCGGCTCCACCGCGGCGCTGGCCCTCGTCCTCGGCTGCGCGATGCTCCCCCGGCTGCTCCTGCTGCCCCTCGGCGGCGTGGTGGCCGACCGCTTCGACGCCCGGCGCGTCGCCATCGGCACCGACCTGGCGCGCTGCGTCGCCCAACTGGTCGTCGGCGCCGAACTGCTCGGCGGCACCCCGTCGCTGACCCACATCGCGGTGGCCGCCGCGCTCGGCGGCGTGGCCTCCGCCTTCGCCATGCCCACCGCGTCACCGCTGGTCGCCGGCACCGTCGAGCCCGACGCCCGGCAGCGCGCCAACGCGCTGATGGGCGTGACCGCCAACGCCAGCCGACTGCTCGGCCCCGCCCTGGCCGGGCTGCTGATCTGGACCGCCGGCCCCGGCTGGGCGTTCGTCCTGGACGCCCTCTCGTTCGCCCTCAGCGCGCTGCTGCTGTCGGTCATCCGCGTCCGCCACGTTCCCGTGCCCCGCCGGTCCATCCGGACCGACCTGGCGCTCGGCTGGCGGGAGGTGCGCTCCCGCGACTGGTTCTGGAGCAGCCTGCTCGCCCACGGCGTCTGGAACGGCGCCGCCGCGGTGCTGCTCACCCTCGGGCCGGTGATCGCGGTGGACCGCCTCGGCGGGGAGGGCGTCTGGGTGCTGCTGCAGCAGGGCGGCGCCGTCGGCATGCTCGCCGGATCGCTGCTGGCCGCCCGAGCCCGACCGCGCCGACCCGTACTGGTGGCCAACCTGGGCCTCGCCACGTACGCGGCGCCGCTGCTCCTGCTGGCCGTCGCCGCGCCCGCCGGCGCGGTCATCGCCGCCTACTGCCTCGCGCTGGCCGCGCTGGGCTTCCTCAACCCGATCTGGGAGACCGTGGTACCATTGGGCGCGCGCCATGTGGGTGTCGTACGTGGCGGTGTCGCCGAGGGCCCGGGCGAACTGGGCGACGGCGAAGTCGCTCGCCGAGTACTCCAGCG
>NZ_JAEVHJ010000041.1:0-32361 GCF_016802855.1 Micromonospora sp. ATA51
GCCGGCGGAGCCGGCCGCCTGCCCCGGGTCGGCGGGGGCGCTCGCGCAACCCGGCAGGCTCGGGTCGGCGACCATGTAGGAGTCGCCGCCGTCGTTCCCCGCCGCGCCGCCGCCCTGAGCCGCGTTGCCGTTGCCTAACCCGGTGCCCTTGCCCTGTGCGTTGCCCTTGCCCTGTGCGTTGCCCTGGCCTTGCGCGTTGCCCTGGCCTTGCGCGTTGCCCTGGCCTTGCGCGTTGCCCTGGCCTTGCGCGTTGCCCTGGCCCTGGCCCTGCGCGTTGTCCTGGCCCTGGCCCTGGGCGGCGCGTTCGTCCCGGGCGGCCTGGCGGGCCGCGCGCACCTGCTGCGCGATCGCCCGCAGCTGCTGGATGCGTTCCCGGATCTGCTGGAGCCGGTTGGCGATCCGCTCACCCGCGTTGCCCGCCTGCTGCTCGCCGGCGTTCTGCTGCCCGGCCTGCTGCTCGTCCGCGCCGTTGCCGGCTTGCTGGCCGTTCCCGCCGCCGGCCTGCTCGCCGTCCGCGCCGGCCTCCTGCCCACCGGCCTGCTGGCCGTCCGCGCCCTGCTCCTCGCCTGCCTGCTGACCGCCGCCCTGCTGCGCGTCGCCCTGCTGGGCGGCGCCCGCCTGCTCGGCTGCGGATGCCTGCCGCGCCGCCTGGATGATGCCGGCGATCTGGCCGATCAGCCCGCCGATCGCGTTGATGATGCCGACCGCCTCTTCCGCGCCGCCGGCCGCGCCGTCGTCCTGGGCCGCGTCGTCCTGGGCCGCGCCGTCGTCCTGGGCCGCGCCGGCCTGGGCGGCGCCCTGCGCGACACTCTGCAGACCGCCGACGAGCCCGGCGAGCCGCTTCATCCGGGCTTCGGTGGCCGCCGGATCGACCAGTTGACCCGACCTCTCACCGCTCATCTCCTGGGTGATTGCCCACGCCTGATCCAACTGTTTCGACATGGCCGCCTCCCACGGGGCGCTCGGACAGGCCGCCCCGGCCACGTCCACGGTCGCGGCGCAGCCGGCCGCCGCCCGGCGCTGCTGGATGAGGTCGACCACGGACTGCCGGTTGGCGATCCGGGCCGCCGAGTTCGCGTCCGGGTTCCGCCGCTGGTCGGCGATGAAGGTCAGGTTGTTGCGCAGGGCCGTGTCCAGGCCCTGGCAGTTCTCCGCCGCTTGGCCCGTCCCGGTGGCCACCGCGAAGGCCGCGCCGGCGGTCAACGCCAGCGCGACCCCGCCGGCGATCTTCCGGTTCCGGGACGAAGCCGCCGTCCCGCGTCTCCTGGTTGTGCCCCTGCTCCACGCCATCGAAGCTCCTCCGCCTCGTCGTCCACGGGTGTCCGGCATCCGGTCAGCGGTACGGGCGGTCCACGCGACCGGTTCACCGCAGCACGACGCCAGAGCGCGCAATTCAACTGAGCGTGACGAATCAAGGCTTGATCATCTACGGAAGGTAGTGGTCGCCTTCGTCAGGTGCGGAGGGCAATATGCCTGTCAGGCATATTTATGACTCACAGGCATACCGCTCGCCGGAGCCACATCAGCGGCAGGGGCCACGGCGAGGCGGTGCGCCACGTCCGCGGGCCGCGCCACGCGGAGGAGGCGCGCCACGAACCGCTCCGACGGCAGTGCTCAGTCGCGGCGCAGCCAGAGCACGCCGAGCGGGGGCACCCGCAGCGGCGCCGAGGCGACCATCCCGTGCCAGGGAACGTCCTGGGCGTGCACCGCGCCGAGGTTGCCCACCCCCGAGCCGCCGTAGTGGTGCGCGTCGGTGTTGATCATCTCGGTCCAGGTGCCGCCGGCCGGCAGGCGACCCGGTAGTCCTCCAGCGGCAGGGCGGAGAAGTTTGCCACGCAGACCAGGGTCGCGCCGTCCGGGGCGATCCGGATGAACGAGACGGTGTTGTTGGCGACGTCGTCCCCGGCGATCCAGCGGAACCCGGACGGCTCGGTGTCCTGCGCCCAGAGCGCCGGGGTGGCCCGGTACGCGGTGTTGAGGTCGGCCACGAGACGCTGCACACCGGCCCGGGCCGGGTCGTGGGTGAGGTACCAGTCGAGGCCGCGTTCCTCGCTCCACTCCCGGTCGTCGGCCAGCTCGCAGCCCATGAAGAGCAACTGCTTGCCCGGGTGCGCCCACATGTACGCCAGCAGCGCCCGCACGTTGGCCAGCTTCTGCCAGGTGTCGCCGGGCATCTTGCCGACCAGCGAGCCCTTGCCGTGCACCACCTCGTCGTGGCTGATCGGCAGCACGTAGTTCTCGCTCCAGGCGTACGCCAGGGAGAAGGTGAGCTGGTGGTGGTGATGCTGCCGGTAGATCGGGTCCTTCGAGGCGTAGAGCAGGGTGTCGTGCATCCAGCCCATGTTCCACTTGAAGCCGAAGCCCAGCCCGCCCTCGGCGGTGGGGCGGGTGACGCCCGGCCAGGCGGTGGACTCTTCGGCGACCATCACCACCCCGGCGTGGTGCTTGTAGACGGTGGCGTTCACCTCCTGGAGGAAGGCGATCGCCTCCAGGTTCTCCCGGCCGCCGTGCACGTTGGGAGCCCACTGCCCCTCCTGGCGGGAGTAGTCGAGGTAGAGCATCGAGGCGACCGCGTCGACCCGCAGCCCGTCGACGTGGAACTCCGCCAGCCAGTAGAGGGCGTTGGCGACGAGGAAGTTGCGCACCTCGCGGCGGCCGAAGTCGAAGACGTACGTACCCCAGTCGGGGTGCTCGCCGCGGCGCGGGTCGGGGTGCTCGTAGAGCGGGGTGCCGTCGAAGCGGGCGAGGGCCCACTCGTCCTTCGGGAAGTGTGCGGGCACCCAGTCCAGGATGACGCCGATGCCGGCCTGGTGCAGCCGGTCCACCAGGTGGCGGAAGTCGTCCGGGTCGCCGAAGCGGGACGTCGGTGCGTAGTAGCCGGTCACCTGGTAGCCCCAGGAGCCGCCGAACGGGTGCTCCATCACCGGCAGGAACTCGACGTGGGTGAAGCCCATCTCCGTGACGTACGCGGTGAGCTGCTCGGCCAGCTCCCGGTAACCGAGGCCCGGCCGCCACGAGCCGAGGTGCACCTCGTAGACGCTCATCGGCTCCTGGTGCGGGGCCCGCCGCGCCCGCCGCTCCAGCCAGAGCGCGTCGGACCACTCGTACGTCGAGTGGTGCACCACCGAGGCGGTGGCCGGCGGCACCTCCGCGTACGCCGCGAGGGGGTCGGCCTTGTCCCGCCAGTGCCCGTCGGCGCCGAGGACGCGGTACTTGTAGCGGGCGCCCACGTGCGCGTCGGGCACGAAGATCTCCCACACCCCGCTGGCACCGAGGGAGCGCATCGGCCAGCCGTCGTCCGGCCCCCAGCCGCTGAAGTCGCCGACCACCCGCACCCCGCGCGCGTTCGGCGCCCAGACGGTGAACGCGACGCCCTCGTCGAAGACCCGCGCGCCGAGCGCCTCCCAGAGCCGCTCGTGCCGCCCCTCGCCGATCAGGTGCAGGTCCAGATCGCCGAGGGTGGGCGGGTAGCGGTACGGGTCGTCGTGGGTGGCGCCGTCCACCTCGACCCGGTAGTCGAGCACCGTGCCCGGCACGACGGTCTCGAAGACGCCGACGTCGTGCACCCGCTTCGTCGGGTGCCGCTCGTCGCCGACGAGGATCGCCACCTCGGCGGCGCCCCGGCGCATGGTGCGGATGGTGGTGCGCCCGTCGGCGGGGTGCGCGCCGAGGACGGCGTGCGGGTCGTGCGTCTCGCCGGCGATCAGCTGGTCCATCGTGCGTCGTCCTTCGCAGCCGGTGCGGTCGGGGCGGTGCCGCCCGAGAGGTCGGCGGGTACGTCTTCGACGGTCAGCTGCGGCGCCGCCGGCACGGCCGGTTCCGGGCCGGTCGCGGCCGGGCGGCGGACCGTCAGCACGTGTGCGGGCTGCAGGTACGGGTCGAGCCGGACCGCGTTGCGCTGGCCCCAGTCGTAGCTGGCGCCGGTCAGCTCGTCGCGCACGGTGAACCGCTCGTGCCAGTCGAAGCCGAGCGCCGGCATGTCCAGGGTGGTGTTGCCCCACTGGACGGTGTGCGAGTCGAACGAGCAGATCACGATCACCGTGTTGCCGGTCTCCGGGTCGTGCTTGGACCAGCAGAGCAGCGCCGGGTTGTCGATGTCGTGGAAGCGCAGGTTACGCAGCTGGTGCAGGGCCGGGTTGTCCCGGCGGACCCGGTTGAGGGTGGCGATGAAGGGCGCGAGGGACCGGCCGTGCGCCTGGGCGCCCGCCCAGTCCCGGGGGCGCAGCTCGTACTTCTCGTTGTCCAGGTACTCCTCGGCGCCGGGGCGGGCGACGTGCTCGAAGAGCTCGTAGCCGGCGTAGATGCCCCAGGACGGGGAGAGCAGCGCGGCCAGCACCGCCCGGATCTTGAACATCGGCGGGCCGCCGTGCTGCAACGACTCGTGCAGGATGTCCGGGGTGTTGGGCCAGAAGTTCGGTCGCATGTAGTCGGCCGCGGCGACCAGTTCCGCGCAGTACGCCCGCATCTCGGCCGCGGACGTGCGCCAGGTGAAGTAGGTGTACGACTGGGTGAAGCCGATCTTGCCGAGCCCGTGCATGATCGCCGGCCGGGTGAACGCCTCGGCCAGGAACAGCACGTCCGGGTCGACCTTCTTCACCTCCCGGATCAGCCAGTGCCAGAAGTCGAACGGCTTGGTGTGCGGGTTGTCCACCCGGAAGATCCGGATGCCCTCGCCGACCCAGTGCAGCACCACCCGCAGCACCTCGGCCCGGATGCCCTCCGGGTCGTTGTCGAAGTTCAGCGGGTAGATGTCCTGGTACTTCTTCGGCGGGTTCTCCGCGTACGCGATGCTGCCGTCGGCCCGGGTGGTGAACCACTCCGGGTGCTCGGTCACCCAGGGGTGGTCCGGGGCGCACTGCAACGCCAGGTCCATCGCCACCTCCAGGCCCTGCTCGGCGGCGGCGGCGATGAACTCGCGGAAGTCCGCCGGCGTACCCAGGTCGGGGTGGATGGCGTCGTGGCCGCCCTCGGCGGCGCCGATCGCCCACGGCGAGCCGACGTCGTCCGGCCCGGCGGTGAGCGAGTTGTTGCGGCCCTTGCGGTTGACCCGGCCGATCGGGTGGATCGGCGGCAGGTAGAGCACGTCGAAGCCCATGGCGGCGACGCCGGGCAGCCGGTCCGTCGCGGTGGCGAAGGTGCCCGACCGCGCCGGGGCGTCGACGGTGGCCGGGACGGCGCCCTCGGAGCGGGGGAAGAACTCGTACCAGGCGGAGAAGAGCGCCCGGGGGCGGTCCACCCAGAGCCGGTGCTCCTCGCCGGTGGTAACCAGCTCCCGCACCGGGTGGTCCCAGAGCAGGTCGGCCAGGTCGAGGGCGGGGGCGACCCGCCGGGGCAGCGGAAGCCTGGCGTCGCGCAGCGCCGTCGCCGCCGCGCGGACCCGCTTCCGGTCGACGGCCGGGACCAGCTCGAGCGCCGCCTCCAGCACCCGGGCGCCCTCGGCCAGGTCGTTGGCCAGCTCGGCCGCGCCCTGGCGGCGGCGATCTTCTTGGTGACCGCGTTCTGCCAGGTCAGGTACGGGTCCTGGAAGGCCTCGACGGTGAACACCCAGTCGCCGACCGCGTCGGGCCGGATGGTGGCGTGCCAGCGGTCCTGCCCGGGCTCGCCGGGGCGCATCCGGGTGAACGGGCGGGCCGCGCCGTCCGGGCCGAGCCAGACCACGTTGCAGCCGAGCGCGTCATGGCCCTCGCGGTACGCGCGCGCCGACACTGGCACGAGCTCACCCACCACCGCCTTGGCCGGATAGCGTCCGCAGGAGACGACGGGGGAGACGTCTTCGATCGGGAACCGTCCATTGGCGCTCCCCCTGCTAAAGCCGAGGGATTCCTGGTTCATCAACGGATGCCTCCTTGCTCTAGGAGCGAGGCGGTCTCACTCCGTCTCCGCAGGCAGACACGGCCAGCCCGGCCGCCAAGATGGCCCTCGCCGCATTGATGTCGCGGTCGTGGCGCGCGCCGCAACGGCACGTCCACTCTCTGACGTTCAGCGGCAGCTTCTCCGCGATCGCTCCGCAGGCCGAGCAGGTCTTGCTGCTCGGGTAGAACCGGTCGATCGCGATCACCTCGCGGCCGTACCAGGCCGCCTTGTACTCCAACTGCCTTCGTAGCTCCGACCACGCCGCGTCCGAGATCGCACGGGCGAGGGAGTGGTTGCGGATCATGTTGCGGACACTCAAGTCCTCGATGACCACCGTTTGGTTCTCGCGGATGATCTTCGTGGACAGCTTGTGCAGCGCATCGCGGCGACGATCCCAGATCCGACCACAAATCTTCGCCACCTTCGCCCGCGCCTTGGCTCGGTTCGCGGAGCCCTTCTTCTTGCGTGACAAGGTACGTTGGGCGCGGGACAATTTCTCGCTGTCTCGCCGTTCGTGTCGCGGGTTGGCGATCTTCTTCCCGGTCGACAGCGTGACCAGAGATGCAATACCAAGGTCGATCCCGACTGCGGCGTCGGTCGCCGGGCCTTCGTGAACCGTCGTCTCGACCAGGATTGAGATGTGGTACTGGCCGCGGGAATTCCGCGACACGGTTACCTGCGACGGCACCGCGGTGTGTGGTAGCGGTCGGGACCACACGATTCGCAACGGCTGGTCTTGCTTCGCAAGGGTGATCTTGCCATCCCGGTAGGTGAAGCAGTTGCGGAAGTACGTGGCTGAGTCGGTCGTCTTGCCTTTCTTCTTGAACGTCGGGTACTTCGCGCGTTTGTTCCAAAAGTTTACGTACGCGGCCTGCAGGTTCCGCAGCGTCGCCTGCAGCGGGCCCTTCGAAGGCTCGGCCAGCCAAGCCGTTTCCGGTTCTCGCTTCCACCCCGTTAGCCACCGGTCTGCCTCGGCGTGCGTGACGCGGCGCTGTTCCTGTATCCACACCCGCGAGCGTTCGGCGAGTGCCCGGTTGTAGACGTAACGCACGCAGCCGAACGTGCGAGCGAGCTGCTCGGCCTGGTCGGGACTGGGGTAGAAGCGGTAGCGGTACGCTCGCTTCACCACCCGCTCGCCCACGGGTGACAGAATAGTGCACCGTCCTGTCACGCCTTTCGTAATGGTCTGCGTCCGGCCAACGGCCGGAGCCTACGCGCTACGCCCGTGGGCCACCGGTCCAACCTACTGCGCGAGATCGCTTCGCGCTCGGCTCAGCTGGCAATGGTTCATGCACAGGCGGTCGGGGTGGGGTCACGCTTGAGGCAGGTACGACACGCGTTCGGTGTGGCAGTGGAATGAGGAGCGCGATGAAACTGAACAGCAAGGGTCAAGTGACTATCCCGGACGCCCTGCGCGCTCGGCACGGGCTGCACCAGCCCGACGAAGTCGACGTGGTGGACGATGGCGGCGCGCTGCGGATCGTGCGGGTGGGCGGGGACAAGAGCCGGGGCAGCGACTCGTGCGCCACATGCGCGGCCGCGGCGGCGCCAAGCAGACCGAACACATGTCCACCGACGAGCTGATGGAGCTGCTCACACCCGAGGGGTGACCCCCAGGGGCAAAGCAAAGTCAGTTGATCATGGTCGGGATGCTTTGAGCAGGGCGGGGATGAGCGTCTTGTTGCCGTGGTTGCGTTCCAGCACCTGCTTGATCTTGGTGTGTCCGGCGAGTCGGATGAGTCCGAGGGCGAGGTTGCGCAGCAGGGCCATGCCGTGGGCGGCGTGGCCGGTGTAGGCGTGCTGGTGGTCTTCGGCGAACAGGACGTCGCGCACCCAGTGGATCTTGTTTTCGATGCCCCAGTGTTCGCGGACGTAACCGGCGAGCTGGCCGGCAGTGGCGTCATCGGCGCTCAGGCTGGTGATGCCGTGGATGATCTCTTTGCTGATGCGCTGGCCGGACAGGTTGTAGGTGTCGCGGCGTAGCCGGAAGACCTGTGCGGCGGCGGGGAAGTCGACACCGTCGGCGTCGGCGGTCCACATCCACCGCCGGATGATCATCCCGTTGCGGTGTTCTTCCTCGACGTGTGTGGCGGTGTCGGCAGTCGCGGTGGGCACCCGGTTCCAGATGGCGGCCAGCAGGGAAGGCTTGTTGCCCTTGACGGTGAACACGTAGTCGGCGCCCCGGCCGGTGAGGTATTCGGCGGTGTCCCGGTTGGGATGGGCGGCGTCGGCGGTGACGACCATCCCGGCGACCTGGATCGGGCCCAGCAGCGCTTCGATCTGGGTCACTTCGGTGGTGTCGGCGGGGACCTGGACCTGCCCGATGACCACGGCCGTGTCGTGCCGCATCGCCGAGAACAGCTTCGCGTCCGGGGATGCGCCGCCGCCGGAGTTGCGGACCGTCTTACCGTCCACTGCCAGTCCCACGCCCAACCGTCCGCCGTCGGGGATGAGCCGGGCGGCCATCCACCGGCAGACCAGCAGGTCAACAGCGGGAGCGTCGATAGCCTCGACCAGCCGACGAATTGTGTCCCGGCTCGGCGTCAACCGCACCCCCAACACCGGATGGGCGCGGGCACCCGCAGCGGCCAGGAACGCCTGCGGCATCTCCGCGACCCGGTCGGCGGCCTGCCGGAAGTTACCCGCCCCGCACAGCACCGCCAACACCATCAGCGTCAACACCGCCGCGCATCGATGCCGCACCCCCCGCCGCTTACGCGGATCCCTCACCAGCGCGAACAGCTCGACCAACGACGTCACATCAGACAAATCACGATCGCCGCAGGCGATGATGCCCGCGACCGGGACGTGCGAGACTGCCACAAGCGGCCTTTCTTGACGGAGATGATGGCTTCAGCACCTTCATCCTCCACAAAGGAAGGCCGCGCCCATCGGCCGCCCTAGACACCGCGACCCGATGACCCCGACCAGCACAAACCATGATCAACTAACTTTGCTTCGCCCCTGGGGTGACCCCCGGGCCGGGAACGGCGTCAGCCGGCTGCACCCACCGACCGGTACACCTCCAGGGTCCGCTCCGCGATCGTGTCCCAGGAGAAATGCTCGACGGCCCGCCGCCGGCCCGCCCGGCCCAACTCGGCCGCCCGCGCCGGGTCGGCCAGCAGCTCGTTGATGGTCGCGGCGAGGTCGGCGACGAAGCGCTCCGGGTCCAGCGGCCGGCCGCTGCCGTCGGTCGCCTGCTCGATGGGGACCAGCAGGCCGGTCTCGTCGTCGGCGACCACCTCGGGGATGCCGCCGGTGGCGGTGGCCACCACCGCCGTCTCGCAGGCCATCGCCTCCAGGTTCACGATGCCCATCGGCTCGTAGACCGACGGGCAGACGAAGATCGTGGCGTGCGTCAGCACCTGGATCACCTCGTGCTTGGGCAGCATCTCGGCCACCCAGACCACCCCGGACCGCTTGGCCCGCAGCTCGGCGACCAGCCCCTCCACCTCGGCGGCGATCTCCGGGGTGTCCGGTGCGCCGGCGAGCAGCACCAGCTGGGTGTCGGCCGGCAGCTCCCGGGCGGCCCGCAGCAGGTAGGGCAGCCCCTTCTGCCTGGTGATCCGCCCGACGTACACCACGCTCGGGCGGGCCGGGTCGATGCCGAGCCGGTCCAGCACGTCGGTGTTCGGGTCCGGGGTGTACTGGGCGGTGTCGATGCCGTTGTAGACCACCCGGACCTTGTCGGGGTTCACCTCCGGGTACGCGGTCAGCACGTCGCGGCGCATGCCGGCGCTCACCGCGATGATCGCGTCGGCGGCCTCCACCGCCGTGCGCTCGCACCAGGAGGAGAGCGCGTAGCCGCCGCCGAGCTGCTCGGCCTTCCACGGCCGCAGCGGCTCCAGGCTGTGCGCGGTCACCACGTGGGGCACCCCGTGCAGCAGCTTCGCGGTGTGCCCGGCCAGGTTGGCGTACCAGGTGTGGCTGTGCACCACGTCGGTGCCGGCGCAGCCGGCCGCCATCTCCAGGTCCACGCCCATCGTGCGCAGCGCGGCGTTCGCGCCGGTCAGGCCGGGCGGCTCGGCGTACGCGGTGACACCCGGCTCGGTGCGCGGCAGGCCGAAGCAGTGCACCCGGACGTCGGCGAGCCGGCGCAGCTCCCGGGCCAGGTACTCGACGTGCACCCCGGCGCGCCGTACACCTCCGGCGGATACTCCCGGGTGAGCAGGTCAACGCGCAGGCGAGCGGAATCGGTCATGCCCCCGCACCCTAGTGCAGAAGTCCGTCCGTACGAGTGGTGAAGTCGCAGCCGGATGGATAGCGTTCGTGACATGGCTGCCAAGGTGCTCGCGATCGTCCTGGCCGGCGGGGAGGGCAAGCGCCTGATGCCCCTGACCACCGACCGGGCGAAACCGGCCGTCCCCTTCGGCGGGATGTACCGCATGGTCGACTTCGTCCTCTCCAACCTGGCCAACGCCGGTTTTCTGAAGATCGTCGTGCTGACCCAGTACAAGTCCCACTCGCTGGACCGGCACATCACCCAGACCTGGCGGATGTCGACCATGCTCGGCAACTACGTGACCCCGGTGCCGGCGCAGCAGCGCCGCGGCCCGTGGTGGTTCGCCGGCTCGGCCGACGCCATCTACCAGAGCTTCAATCTGATCAACGACGAGCAGCCGGAGTACGTGATCGTCTTCGGCGCCGACCACATCTACCGGATGGACCCGCGGCAGATGGTGGACGACCACATCGCCTCCGGCGCCGCGGTGACGGTCGCCGGCATCCGCCAGCCGCTGTCCATGGCCGACCAGTTCGGGGTGATCGAGGTCGGCGAGGACGGGCGGCGGATCCGGGCGTTCCGCGAGAAGCCCACCGACGCGGTCGGGCTGCCCGACGCGCCGGACCAGATCTACGCCTCGATGGGCAACTACGTCTTCAGCACCGGTGCGCTGTGCGAGGCCGTCGAGCGCGACGCGGAGGACAAGACCAGCAAGCACGACATGGGCGGCAGCATCATCCCGATGCTGGTCGAGCGGGGCGAGGCCAACGTCTACGACTTCAAGGACAACGAGGTGCCCGGCAGCACCGACCGGGATCGCGGCTACTGGCGCGACGTGGGGACGCTGGACTCCTTCTACGACGCGCACATGGACCTGATCAACGTGCACCCGGTGTTCAACCTCTACAACTTCGACTGGCCGATCTACAGCATGCAGCCGCCGTACCCGCCGGCGAAGTTCGTCCACCAGTGGGGCGAGCGGGTCGGCCGCGCGGTCGGCTCGATGGTCTCGCCGGGCGCGGTGGTCTCCGGCTCGCTGGTGGAGAACTCGATCGTCTCGCCGAAGGTGAAGGTGCACTCCTGGGCGCACGTGGACGGCGCGGTGCTCATGGAGGGTGTCGAGATCGGCCGGCACGCGGTGGTCCGCCGGGCCATCCTGGACAAGAACGTGTACGTCCCGGAGGGCGCCGAGATCGGCGTCGACCTGGAGAAGGACCGCCAGCGCTACACCGTCTCCGACAACGGCATCGTCGTCATCGGCAAGGGTCAGCGCGTCGAGCCCTGAGCCCCGCCCGTCAACGCAGAACCGCAGCAACCCGTCAGGAGGTCCCAGCAGTGGCCCATCCCCGTGCCGGCCAGCCCGCCCAGCCCGCCGACCTGGTCGACGTGCCCCGGCTGGTGACCGCCTACTACGCCGAGCACCCGGATCCGGCGGACCCGGCGCAGCAGGTCTCCTTCGGCACGTCCGGGCACCGCGGGTCGAGCCTGAAGAACGCCTTCAACGAGGACCACATCCTCGCGGTCACCCAGGCGCTCTGCGACTACCGGCGTGAGCAGGGCCTCGACGGGCCGCTCTTCCTGGCCCGGGACACCCACGCGCTCTCCGCCCCGGCCGAGGTCAGCGCGCTGGAGGTGCTCGCCGCCAACGACGTCACCGTGCTGGTGGACAGCCGGGACGGCTACACCCCGACCCCGGCCGCCTCGCACGCGATCCTCACCCACAACCGGGGCCGTACGAGCGGGCTCGCCGACGGCATTGTGATCACTCCCTCGCACAACCCGCCCGACGACGGCGGGTTCAAGTACAACCCGACCAACGGCGGCCCCGCCGACACGGACGTCACGAAGTGGATCCAGGACCGGGCCAACGCGATCCTCGCCGCCGGACTCAAGGAGGTGAAGCGCGTCCCGTACGCCCGGGCGCGCGCCGCCGACACCACCGGGACGTACGACTTCCTCGCCCACTACGTCGACGACCTGCCCGCCGCGATCGACATCGACGCCGTCCGGGACGCGGGGGTGCGCATCGGCGCCGACCCGCTCGGCGGGGCCAGCGTCGCCTACTGGGGGGAGATCGCCGAGCGGCACCGCTTGGACCTCACGGTGATCAACCCGCTGGTCGACCCGACCTGGCGCTTCATGACCCTGGACGGCGACGGCAAGATCCGGATGGACTGCTCCTCGCCGAACGCGATGGCGTCGCTGATCGCGGCCCGCGACAAGTACCAGGTCTCCACCGGCAACGACGCCGACGCCGACCGGCACGGCATCGTCACCCCGGACGGTGGGCTGATGAACCCGAACCACTACCTGGCGGTGGCGATCGGCCACCTCTTCCGCACCCGGGCGGACTGGGGCCCGGACGCGGCGGTCGGCAAGACCCTGGTCTCCTCCTCCATGATCGACCGGGTGGCCGCCGACCTGGGCCGTCCGCTGCTGGAGGTGCCGGTCGGCTTCAAGTGGTTCGTGCCGGGGCTGCTCGACGGGGCGGTCGGCTTCGGCGGCGAGGAGAGCGCGGGCGCGTCGTTCCTGCGCCGCGACGGCAGCACCTGGACCACCGACAAGGACGGCATCCTGCTCTGCCTGCTCGCCTCGGAGATCATCGCGACCACCGGGCGGAGCCCCAGCGAGCACTGGGTCGAGCTGGCCGGGCGCTTCGGCGCGCCCACGTACGCCCGGATCGACGCCCCGGCCAGCCGGGAGCAGAAGGCGGTGCTGGCGAAGCTCTCCCCGGAGCAGGTGACCGTGACCGAGCTGGCCGGCGAGCCGATCACCGCCACCCTCACCACCGCCCCCGGCAACGGCGCGCCGATCGGCGGCCTCAAGGTGACCACCAGCTCCGGCTGGTTCGCCGCCCGCCCCTCCGGCA
This sequence comes from Micromonospora sp. ATA51, assembly GCF_016802855.1. NCBI lineage: Bacteria > Bacillati > Actinomycetota > Actinomycetes > Micromonosporales > Micromonosporaceae > Micromonospora > Micromonospora sp. ATA51. Next base: position 12,945 of record NZ_JAEVHJ010000041.1, read on the forward strand.
CCGAGGACGTCTACAAGATCTACGCCGAGTCGTTCCAGGGCCCCGAGCATCTGGCCCGCATCCAGGAGGAGGCCAAGTCCCTGGTCGACGGGGTGCTCGCGCAGGCCTAGCGGGGCCGGCGCGGCCCGTCGGGCCGGGACCGGTCAGCAGGGTGGCTCCAGCTCGCGCTGGTTGCGCTCCCGCCGCAGTTCCTCCGGGAGCAGCTCGCGCAGCTGGTCGGGGAGGAACGGCAGGTCGAGCAGGCTCAGCTTCAACTGGTTGCGCTCCTGATAGCGCAGCGGGTCGAAGCGGACCACCAGGCCGGCGTCCCGGCGGTAGCTGATGTCCACGGTGCCCTCGGTCGCCGCGTCCCGGAACACCCGCCCGTCCATCTCGACGGCCACTGCCGCCGAGTTCGGCTCCAGCTCCAGCCGGATCTTCTCCTCCGGGGCGAGCACCACCGCGCGGGAGATGCCGGCCATCGGCGCCGACGGCGTGACCACCACCGCGTTCGCCGCCGGGGAGACCAGCGGGCCGCCCGCGGCGTAGCTGTACGCCGTCGAGCCCGTCGGCGTGCTGACCACCAGGGCGTCGCAGCGGTAGTAGCCGTACCGTTGGCCGTCCACAGCCAGGGTGGCGGTGACGAAGCCGGAGCCGGGCTGGCGGACCAGCGCGATGTCGTTGAAGGCCACCACGTCGTCGCCGCACACGTCGCAGGCCAGGCAGGCGTGGGACTCGACGGTGAAGTCCTTCGACAGCAGCCGGCTCAGCGCCTCCGGCAGGTCCGGCGGCTCGACCTCCACCAGGAAGCCGACCCGCCCCAGGTGCACCCCGAGCACCGGCTTCGGGTCCCGCACTGCGGAGCGCAGCGCGCCCAGCATGGTGCCGTCCCCGCCGATGCTGATCAGCGCGTCCGCCCGGGTGGCCACCTCCTCGGCGGGGACCGGTTCGACGCTGGACGGCACCCGGTGCGCGTCCTCCGCGCGCACCATCAACGTCTTGCGGTGGCGCGCCGCCCACCGCTCGATGATCGCGACCACCTCGGAGACGTCCCGGGTGGGGTGCAGCACCAGTCCCAGCCCCGCCACCCGTACAGCTCACCACATCGGCGTCGGACGCGCCGGACGTACCGGAAGGTGCGCCGGCGGTGGCTCCACCGCCGGCGCACCCCCGCGGACCGCTACCGGCGCGGCGCGCCGGTCAGGTGGGTCAGCGACCGGGCGACCAGGTCGTCCCGGGCCGCCGGGGCCAGCCCCTCCAGGCCGAAGCCGAGATAGACGCTGTCGGCGGTGACCACCGCCGAGCCCTCCTCGAACGCCTGCTGGCTGCGCGTCCAGTCGTTCGGGGCGCCGGCGGACCCGGCCGGCGGGCCGGCCACCGTCCAGCCGCCCAGGTCGGCCGTCTCGAACGAGGTCTCCGAGACCACCGTCCCGTCGGCGATCACCCGGGCGTCGTCGAGGAACACGCCGAGACCCTGGGTGCCCCAGTCGGAGACGTACGAGATGGAGAGCTCGACCTTCTTGCCCGCGTACGCCGACAGGTCGACGGCGAATTCCTGCCACCCGCCGGACGCGCCGGTGGCCGCGTTCCAGGTGCCGGTGCTGCCCGTGGGGGAGCAGTCGGCGCCCTGGTAGTGGCCGAGGAACGGGTGCAGCTGCGCCACCCAGCCGGACTGGCAGCTCTCCCCGGTCGCCGTGCCGGTGTGCCCGTTGAGGTCGGGCAGCGTGGTCCACTGGTCGCTGCCCACCTCGTGCGCCTCGACGATCAGGAAGTCCCAGTCCTGTTCGACGTCGTACGAGGTGAAGAAGCGCAACTGGCCCGCGGACGCCGCGGTCAGGTCGACGGTCCGGGTGAGCCGCTTGTACGACTCGTCGGCCCGGCCGCTGTACAGGTACCAGTCACCGGTCCGCGGGTCGAACGGCGCCGCGCCCGGCCGCGCCCAGTCCACCGCCGCGGAGCTGGCGAACTGCGGGAACTGCTCCGGCGGCAGGAAGCTCGAGGTGGTGAGGAACGAGGCGGTGTGGTCCTGGTTGCCGGCCGACCCGGCCGCGTTGAGCTGCCCCTCGAAGCCGGCGAACGCTCCGTCGGAGCCGCGCACCGGGTACGGGTCGCCGTCCGGGTCGGTGCCGCCGTCGCTGACGTAGTTGTACGCCCCCAGGTAGTACTGCTGGAAGTCGTTGAGCAGCGGCAGGCACGCCACATCATCCGGGTCGGTGCACTCCGGGGGCGCGCCCGGCCGGTAGACGTACGAGCCGTTGGCGCCCTGGGCGAAGAGCGCGTACTTGCCGCTGACCAGCACCTTGCCGCCCTCGTTGAGGTAGTCCCGGACGGCCAGTTCGGTGGTGAGCGCGGCCTCGGCGGCGGTGCCGCCGACCTGGCCCGGGGCGCGGAGGATGATGTCGTCCCCGGTCTCCCAGACCACCGCCGCGTAGTGCGACAGCACGCCGAGCGGATGCGGCGCCCGCAGGCCCATCGCGTCGAAGTCGTAGACGTCGGCGTGGTGGCCGGCGGCCTCGACGGAGGCGGCGATCTGGCCGGCGTACTTCGCGGTGGTGGCGTTCTGCGCGGGGCTCAGCCCGGTCACGTCCTCCGCCGCGAGCACCAGCACGTCACCGCCGATGTCGGCGTGCACCCGGTAGGTGAAGTGCTCGCTGGCCACCGGACCCTTGCGGGGCTTGACCCCGGTGAACCAGACCTCCACCCGGTCGCCCGGTTTCGTGCCGGTCACCGTGCCGCGCAGCTCCGCGTAGTAGTCGTCGTTGGTGTCGCCGTACCGCTCCCCGCCGCGCCACTCGCGGACCTGGACCGTCTTCGGCCGGCGCCGTTGACCACGTAGTGCATCCGGACGTCCTTCAGCGCCCGCCGGGTGATCGAGGCGACCTGCTGCGTCCGCCCGTACGAGGTGTCGAAGGCGTCCACCCGGAAGTCCGGGGTGCTCCGGCCCACCACCGACACCGGGTCGTCCGGGTCGGCCGCCGACTTCGCCACCGCGAGGGCGAAGGGCAGGTTCTTCGTCACCTCCGCGGAGATCAGCTTCTCGTCGTCGGGGAAGATGAAGCCGCTAACGCAGTCCTCCGGCCGCCACTGGTCGTCCGGGTCGGAGGCGGCGGCCGTCTGGCAGGTGGACATCTCGGGGGTGAAGCCGAGGGTGCCGTACCGGACGTGGGCGTGCGAGTCGGTGTCGCCGTTGGTGGTGTACAGCTCGGCGGAGATGTCCGGGTCGTAGCCGGGCACCGCCGGGCGGGCGTCGTCGCCGGCCATCGCCTCGTAGATGACGTCGTCCGGGGTCGGCGTGCTGACCTGCCAGCCCACGCCGTACAGCAGCAGCTGCGCGGCGGAGTGGTAGTTGACGAAGAACTCGAAGCCGACCCGCTGGAAGAGCCGGTCCAGGGCCTTGGTCTCCGGCTCCGAGTTGGGCCCGGCGCCGCGGTAGGTGTCGCTGTTCGGCTCGGGTGACGAGCCCTCGTCGTCGTACCCCCACTTGAAGGCGAAGTTGCGGTTCAGGTCGACGCCGTCCGCGCTGGTGATCTGGCCGTCGCCGTCGTTGTCCCGCAGGTTCTTGCGCCACAGCCGGTTGCCCGGGGTGAAGGTGTGGTCGTAGCCGTCGGGGTTGGCCACCGGCAGGAACCACAGCTCGGTGGTGTTCACCAGCCGGGTGATCTCCGCGTCCGTGCCGTAGTTGTCCAGCACGTGGTGCAGCAGCCGACGGGTCATCTCCGGGGTGATCCACTCCCGGGCGTGCTGGGTGCTGGCGTAGAGCACCGCGGGACGCTTCCCGTCCGCGACCGTCCGGGCGTTCTTCGTGACCTTGACGGCGAGGATCGGCTGCCCCTGCACCGTACGGCCGAGCGTCTCCACCTTGGCCAGCCCGGGGAACCGGGCGGCGGTGGCGGTGAGTTCGTCCCGGATGCCGCCGGGCTCGCTGTACGAGCGGAACGCCTGCCAGCCGGCGGCGGCCTGCTCGCGCAGCGCCTGCGAGGCGTCCTTGCCGTGCACCTTCTTCACGCTCAGCGGGACGCCCTGGCCGGTGAGCCGGGCCGCCTCCCGCCGGGTGAGCACGGTCTCGATCGTGGTGCTGCCGTTCGCGCCAGCGGACCGGTGGTCCTCGTCCAGGTCGACGCCGGCGGCCCGCAGCCGGTCGAGCTGCTCGGCGTTGACCGTGCCGACGTACACCTCCAAGCTGTCGCGGCCGCCCGGATCGGACGGTGGCCTCGCGCTCGCCGGTGCGGTCAGCGCCATCGCGCCGACCAGAGTGAACACGCCGGCGATCGCCAGCCGTGTCGGTCTCATCGCGCCCCCTTTGGTGGAAGGACCTGTAGGCGCGAGCTTTCAGGCGCGAATCATCCATGTCAATCATTCGATCCAGCTTTCCCCTACTCAATGTGGAGGGGCGGACGCGCACTGTCGCGAGCGGCATAACTATGTCCGTTTTTGCACGTTAGACCCTCGGCAGCGAACGGAGGATCCGCTCACGCAACGGCGGACCGGGCCGGCAACGGGAGCGACCGTGGACATTGTGCTGAGCGGGGGTGCCACGTGCACGTCGTGATCATGGCAGGGGGGATGGGCACCCGGCTGCGGCCGTACACGACCGCGCTGCCGAAGCCGCTGGTCCCGATCGGCAACAGCTACGCGATCCTCGAAATCGTCCTGCACCAGCTCGTGGCCTGCGGGTTCACCCACGCCACGCTCGCGATCAACCACCTGGGCTCGCTCATCCGGGCCTTCGTCGGGGACGGCAGCCGGTTCGGCCTGCGTGTCGACTACATCGAGGAACACGTGCCACTGTCGACCGTGGGCCCGCTCTTCCACCTCCGGGACCGGCTGCCCGAGCACTTCCTCGTGATGAACGGTGACATCCTCACCGACCTCGACTACGCCGAACTGCTGAACACCCACGCCCGCTCGGGTGCTCCGCTCACCGTCGCCACGTTCCACCGGACCGTGAAGATCGACTTTGGTGTCCTGGAGGTGCTGGACGACCGGGTGGTGGAGTTCAGCGAGAAACCCACGCTCGACTACCGGGTGAGCATGGGGGTCTACGGGCTGTCCGCGAAGACCATCGCCTCCTATCCGGTCGGCCAGCCCTTCGGCTTCGACCAGCTCATGCTGGACCTCATCGACCAGGGGCGGTACCCGGCGGACTACCCGTTCGACGGCTACTGGCTCGACGTCGGCCGGCCCGAAGACTACGACGAGGCCAACCGGAGCTTCGAGTCGCTGCGGTCGGTCCTCCTCCCGCCGTCGGTGCGGGAGGCGATATGACCCGCCTGCTGCTGTTCGGCGCGAACGGGTTCCTCGGCCGGCACGTCCGTGCGGCGCTCACGCCGGACCACACGCTGACCTGCCCCCGCCGGTCGGAGTGCGACCTGCCGACCGTCGACCTGCCCGAGCTCACCGAGCTGATTCGGTCGGTCCGACCCGCTGCGGTGGTGAACTGCACCGGCCGCCTCGACGGCACCGACCGGCAGTTGGTCGACGCGCACACCCAGGTGACCGCCCGGCTCGTCGACGCCGTCGTCGCGGGCGCCCCGGACGCGCGGCTGATCCGGCTGGGCTCGGCCGGCGAGTACGGCCCGGTGCCCTTCGGGCAGCAGGTCCGCGAGTCGCACCCCGCCGAGCCGGTCGGCGCGTACGGGCTCAGCCACCTTGCCGCCACCCGGTTGATGGAGACCGCGGTCGCCGCGGGCCGGCTCGACGGCGTCGTGCTGCGGGTGTTCAACCCGATCGGGCCCGGCCTCGGCGAGCAGAACGTGGTCGGCCGGGCCGCCCGGCTGATCCGGACCGCGCTCGCCCGCCACGCCCCGGAGGTGGCGCTCGGGCCTCTCGACGCGTACCGGGACCTGGTCGACGCCCGGGACGTGGCCCTGGCCGTCCGGGCAGCCGTACGGCTGTCCAGGCCGCACCCGGTCGTGTTCAACGTGGGCACCGGAACGGCCGTGCGGATCCGGCAGGTGGTCTCGATGCTGGCCGCCGCCGCCGGATATCCCGGTGGGATCGCCGAGACCGCGCCGGGGCCTGGTGCGGCGCGCTCGGCCACCGTGCCGTGGATGTGCGCGGACGTCTCGTCGGCGGCCGGGGAACTGGGCTGGCGCCCGTCGTACGACCTCACCGAGACGGTGAAGGCCATCTGGACCGAGGCTGCCGGCCTCGGTGACTCTTCGTCCAGCAGGGAGTAGACGTTGTATCAGAGGATCGGCGTTGTCGGGCTCGGTTATGTCGGCGTGACGCTCGCCGCCGCGCTGGCCGACAACGGGTACGAGGTGCACGGCGTCGACACGCAGCCCCGCGTACGGGAGTCGCTGCGGGCGGGTCGGCTGCACATCTTCGAACCGGGCATCGAGCGGATCTTCGCGGAGCGGACCGGGTCGACGCTGCACGTGGTCGACGCGCTCCCCGCCGACCTCGACGCGGTGGTGCTCTGCGTCTCGACCCCGGTCGACGAGTCCACCCACCAGCCCCGACTGGAGAACCTGGCCGCCGCGGCCGAGGAGGTGGCGCGCCGGTGCCGCCCGGGGACCCCGGTGGTGGTGCGCAGCACGGTGCCGGTCGGCACGAGCCGGCGGGTGGTGCTGCCGGCGCTGCGCCGGGCCTGGGGCGACGACGTGCGACTGGTCATGGCGCCCGAGCGGACGATCCAGGGGCAGGCGCTCCGCGAGCTGGTCGAGCTGCCGCAGGTCGTCGGCGGTCTGGACGAGGCGAGCCGCGCCGCGGGGGTGGCGCTCTTCGCCGGGCTGGCCCGCCAGGTGGTTCCGGTGTCCAGCCTGGAGGCGGCCGAGCTGGTGAAGCTGGCCAACAACTGCCACACCGACCTGATCTATTCGTTCGGCAACGAGCTGGCGCTCGTCGCCGAGACGCACCGGCTCGACCCGTTGGAGGTCATCCGCGCCGCGAACCTCGACTACCCCCGCCCGGACCTGTGCAAGCCCGGCTACGTCGGCGGGGGCTGCCTCTCCAAGGACCCGTACCTGATGGTGGCGAGCGCCGGGGCGCGCCCGCCTTCCCTGGTCGGGGCGGCGCGGCAGCTCAATGAGCACCTGCCGGCCCACGTCGCCGCCCGGATGGTGGAGCTGATGCGGCAGGAGTGCGGCCCGCTGCCGGGCGCCGGCTCGCGGTGCTGGGCTGGGCCTACAAGGGCTGGCCGGCCACCGACGACATGCGCGGCACCCCGGTCACCACCATGCTGCCGGTCTTCCGCGACGCCGGCCTCGTGGTGCTCGGGCACGACCCGATGGTGAGCGACGACGTGATCCGGCAGCACGGCGGTGAGCCGACCAGCCTGGACAAGGCGTTCGCGGAGGCCGACGCCGTGCTCGTGCTGAACGACCACCCGGACTACCGGACGGTCGAGATCGGCGCGATGCTGCCCGGGACGCGGATCCGGGTGGTGTTCGACTCGTGGCGGATCCTCGACGAGTCGGCGGTCCGCGCGGCCGGGGTCCGGTACGCCGGCATCGGCTACCTGCCGGTGGACCCCGCCACCCCGAGAACGGCGGTGCCGGCATGACCCGCGCGCTGGTGCTCGGCGGGGCCGGGTTCATCGGACTCCACCTGGTGGAACGGCTCGTCGCCGACGGCCGCCGGGTGGTCGTCGTGGACGACTTCTCCCGTGGCCGGAACGACCAGCGGGTCGCCGCGTTGCGCGACAGCCCGCTGGTCGAGATCGTCTCGGCGGACCTCACCGCGCCGGAGGCCTGGTCGGCGCTGCCCCGGGACGTGACGGAGGTCTACCTGCTGGCCGCGGTGGTCGGCGTGCGGAACGTGGAGGCCGATCCGGCCCGGGTGCTCCGGGTCAACACGCTTGTCGTGTCGCACCTGCTGGACTGGCTGACCCCTGGTCGACGGGTCTTCTTCAGCTCCACCAGCGAGGTGTACGCCGGCGGGGTGGACGCCGGGATCGTGCCGGTGCCGACCGCCGAGGATGTCGCCGTCATGATCGCCGACGTGACGTCGCCCCGGCTGGCGTACGCGATCAGCAAGCTCGCCGGGGAGGCCATGCTGCTGCATGGCGCGCCCGCGCGGGGCTGCGCCACCGTCGTCGGCCGTTTCCACAATGTCTACGGTCCCCGGATGGGAGCCGACCACGTCATCCCCGAGATGGCGCTGCGCGCCCTGCGGGGGGAGGACCCGTTCCGGGTGTGGGGGGCGGACCAGTATCGCGCCTTCTGCCACGTCGACGACGCCGTCGAGGCGGTCCTCCGGCTGATGGCCACCCCCGCGGCCGAGGGGCAGATCGTCCACATCGGCAACGACAGCGAACAGACCAACATCGCCGACCTGGCCAAGATCGTGCTGCGCCTCGCCGGCGTGACGCCGACCGTACAACCGTTGCCCGCGCCGTCGCGCTCGGTGCACCGGCGGTGCCCGGACCTGACCCGGCTGCGCCGGCTGACCGGCTTCGAGCCCACCGTGCCGCTGGAGGAGGGCGTCCGACGCGCCTTCGAGTGGTACCGGACCGCGTCCACGTGACGACGGGCCGCCGTCCCCCGTCCCCACTCTCGAACAGCTGAGGAGCATCGTGGCGCAGGTCGTCATCACCACCGAGTCCCGGTTCCTGCGGACCCCGGACGGGCGGGTGTGGGTCCAGGTCGGCCCGGACCACGCCATCTGGACGCGGTACCTGGCGGCGTTCGAACAGGTCCGGGTGGTGGCCCGGGTCAGGGACGTCGACGAGGCACCGGCCGGAGCGGCCCGGGTCGACGGTCCCGGGGTGGAGGTCCGGGGAGTGCCGTACTACGAGGGACCGGTCCAGTTCCTCCTGAGGCGGCCCGCGATCCGGCGCGCGGCGCTGGCCGCCGTCGCGGACGCGGACGCGGTCATCCTCCGGGTGCCGTCACCGATCGCGAACCTGATCAGCCGCGACCTGGACCGGCGCGGCCGGCCGTACGCCTGCGAGGCCATCGGCGACCCCTACGTGGTCCTGTCCCGGGGGGTCGTCGACCATCCCCTCCGGCCGGTGCTGCGCCGTTGGGCCACCTCGGCCATGCAGCGCCAGTGCGGGTCGGCGGTCGCCGTGTCGTACGAGACCCGGCGGACCCTGCAGGCGCGCTACCCGGCGTCCCCGTCGGCGGTGAGCGTCGGCATCTCCTCGGTCGACCTGCCGGCCGCCGCCTTCGTGGCGACGCCGAGGACGTACGACGCGCCGGTCCGATCGGCGACGCTGGTGTCGGTGGGCTCGCTCGAGCAGTTGTACAAGGGCATCGACACGCTGGTGGAGGCGCTGGCCCGGCTGCGTGACGCCGGGCAGCGGCACCGGCTCGTGCACGTTGGCGTCGGGCGCCACCAGCCCGGGATCGAGGAGCTGATCGTCGCGCGGGGGCTGACCGGTCAGGTCACGCTCGCCGGTTGGCTGCCGTCGACCGAGGACCTGCGCAGCCTGCTGGACGGCGCGGACCTGTTCGTCATGCCGTCCCGCACCGAGGGGCTGCCCCGGGCGCTGATCGAGGCGATGGCGCGGGCACTGCCGGCGATCGGCTCGACGGCCGGCGGCATCCCCGAGCTGCTGCCCGCCGGCTGCCTGGTGCCGCCGGGCGATCCGGCGGCCCTCGCGACCGCGATCGGCGGTCTGCTGGCCGACCCGGACCGGCTGGCCGAGGCGTCCCGCCGGAACCTCGACCTGGCCTCGTCGTACTCCGCCGACGTGCTCTCGTCCCGCCGGCGCGACTTCTACCAGGCGGTCCGGAAGCTGAGCGCGGGCAGGGCAGCCCATCTCGACGCGCACCTGAACGGGCCTGCCGCTCGTTGAGTTTCGGCCGACTCGTTGCTGGAGGATCAACCTGATGATGTTGCGTGAGGGCGTGGCCACCGAGCCGGCGCCTCCATGGTCGGCCGGCGCGGACCCGGCGGGCTCCGCTTCCCGGCCACGGACGGACGTGGCGGGGGACGCCCGGTCCGGTTTCGCGTCGAGCACCGTCCGGGCGGTCACGCTCGTGCTGTTCCTGAACTTCGACCAGTTTCCCCGCCTGATCGGCAGGACCTTCCTCTTCACGGCGGCGGGGCTGGCCCTGCCGCTGCTGCTCCACGAGTTCAGCCGGCGGACGACCGCGGCGCGGGTGGTGGTCGGCTGGATCCTGCTGCTCTTCGGCGGGCTGGCGCTGCCCGCCCTCCTGCATTGGCCGGAGATTGACTACGGACGGCAGAAGGTCGTCCTGCTGATGACGCTGACCCTGCTCTCCACGCTTGCCGTGGCGATCGTCCGCGGGCGGCGGGACCTGCGGATGTTCGCCTGGCTGCTGATCCTGTCCGCGGTGATCCTGGCCGTCGCCGCGCTGACGGCAGGCGACTCGGGTGGCCGGTCGGACGGATTCGGCTCCAATCCGATCTGGCTGGCGCGCGCCATCGGCGCCGCGTTGATCGCCGTCGCCTGGCTGTACTTCCAGCGGTGGCTGGCCATGTGGCTGGCAGCCTCGCTGACGGTGCTGCTCTCCCTCGGGATGTTCGCCACCGGTTCCCGTGGGCCGCTGGTGGCGACCGTCCTCGGGCTGTTCGTTCTGGTCCTCGCCGGGCTGCGTCGGAAGACCGCTCGGGGCAAGCGGGAATGGATCGGCGTCACGCTGATGGCCGGCCTGGTCGTCACGGTCATGACGCTGCCCCGGCTGCTGCCGCCCCGGATGTACGCCCTCATCGTCGACCCGTCGGACGAACTCTTCGACTCGGCGCGGGCGGAGATGCGACAGCGCACGCTGTCCATGATCGCGGAATACCGTGGCGGCGTCGGCTACGGGAACTGGAGCGACGTCTCCGGGTTGCTGTCCTTCAACTATCCGCACAACCTGTGGCTGGAACTGCCCGCCGAGGCCGGTTGGCTGGTCGGCGGCGGGTTCATTCTGGCGACCGTGGTGGTGGCGGCGCGGCTGTGGGGCGCCGCCCGGGTCGACTCGGCGGCCGGTTTCGTGCTCGGCCTCCTGGTGTTCGCCGTGGTGGCGGTGTCGACGTCGGGTGACGTCAACGCCGACCGGCCGCTGTTCACCGCGCTCGCCCTCGGGATCCTGGTGCTGACCTGGATGCGGGTGAAGGGCCGGCCCGGCCCCCAGCCGTCCGTCCTGGACGGCCCGGCGGCCCGGCCCTCCCCCGGCGACGGGGTGGCGGGGGACGGACGACAACGACCGCGGCGACCGGTCTCGGGTCCCGGGCGGAGCCCCGGCCCGCCCGGCACGTACCCGGCGGAGGCGGCCCCGCTCGGGCGGCCCGCCGGGACCGGAGGGGGAAGGGCGGCTCGGTGAGCCGGCTCCGCGCCGTCCGTGGCCGGATGACGGCGAGCCGGCGTGGGGTGCTGAGCATCGCGGCGGGCTCCGCCGGCGGTCAGGTCCTCGCCCTGGCGGCGGCCCCCCTGCTGGCCAGGTTGTACAGCCCTGCCGACTTCGGCGTGTTCACCATCGTCGCCGCCCTGGTCACGACGATCGGCACGGTGGCCGCGTTCCGCTTCGAGTTGGCCGTCCCACTGCCGGAGCGGGAGCGGGACGCGCAGGCTCTGGTGGCCCTCGGGCTGGCCGCGGCGGCGGCCACGGCGCTGCTGGGCACGGTGGCGGTCCTGCTGGTCGGTGACGGTGTCGCCGGACTCTTCGGCCGGCCCGAGCTGCGGCCCTGGTTGTGGCTGGTGCCGCCGGCCGCCGCCGCCACCGCGGCGGTGCTGGTGCTCAACCAGATGGCCATCCGGCACCGCCGCTACGGCTCAATCGGCCGGCGCAACTTCCTCCAGTCCGCGACGATGGTGACGACCCAGGTGGTGGCGGGGGCCGGCGGTCTGCGGTCCGGCGGCCTGTCCCTGGGGCTGGGAATGGGCCAGGTCGTCGGCGCGCTCGTGCTGCTCCCCGGGGCGCGGTCGGCCGATCCGGAGGTCAGGGCGGGCCGACGGCTGCGGCACCTGTGGGAGAGCGCGGTGCGCTATCGCCGGTTCCCGCTCCTGCTGGCGCCGTCGGGGCTGCTCAACATCCTCGGGCTCCAGTTGCCGATCCTGTTCATCGCGTACTGGTACCCGGCTTCCGTCGCCGGTTACCTCGGGTTGACCCAGCGGGTGATCGCGATGCCCGCCGCGCTGGTCGCGTCGGCGGTCGCCCAGGTGTACCTCGCGGAGATCTCGCGGGCGGTCCGGGGGGACGGCGAGGGAGCACGGCGGATCTTCGTCGGCGCCAGCAGGAAACTGACCCTGGTGGCCGGGCCGGCGGCGCTGGCCGTGGTCCTGGGGGCGCCGGCGGTGTTCGCTGTCGTGTTCGGCGCGCCGTGGCGCACCAGCGGGGCGTACACCCAGGCGCTCGCGCTCTACATGGCCGCCCAGATCATCGCCTCGCCGTTGTCCCAGACGCTGATCGTGCTCGAGCGCCAGGGGCTCCAGTTGGCCTGGGACGTGGGCCGGGTCGTGCTGGTGACCGGGGCGGTCGTCGCAGCCGCCCGGTCCGGCGCGTCCGCGCTGACCGCGATCTGGGCCCTCGGCGTCTCGGGGGCCGTCGCGTACGGGGCGGCATGGCTGATGTCGCTGCGCGCGGTCACCGTGGACAGTCGGCGGGCGCGACAGGCCGCCGCCGGCCCGCGACTCGTGCCGGTCCGGGCCGCCGCGCTGAGCGACTGACGCCCGTACCATTTGCACCTTTCACGGCGAAATGCGCTGCCCACCGACGGCTGGGTCGTTGACCTGAATGTCGGTCGAACAGGAGGACCCGATGGACAACCCGCTGCAGCCCCCGGATTCCGTGGGCGGGACGGACGCACCGCTTCGGCTGCTGATCGTCGCCTACCACTTCCCGCCCGCCGACTCGGTGGGCGCCCGGCGGCCCGCCGCCCTCGCCCGGTACGCGGCCGAGCGGCAGTGGGACGTCCGAGTCCTCACCACCGGCACGCCGGACCTCGAGAACCCGGTGCCGGACGTGCCCGAACGGCACATCGTGCGGGTCGCGCCGGTGCCCCGGCTGCCCCGCCTGCGCCGCTCGCCCGCCGCGGCAGCCGACGGAGCCGACGCCACCGCGTCCCGCCCGGCTACGGCCGCGCGGGCCCGGGCCGCCGACCTCCGCCTCGCGGTCAACCGCTGGGTGTGGAAGGCCGGCTCCGAACTGCTCGTCCCGGACTCCCAGGTCAACTGGATCTGGCCGCGGTCCGGCGCTTCCTGGACACCCGCGACGGCTGGCGGCCCGACGTCATCCTCGCCACCGGACCGCCCTTCTCGGTGTTCGCGGTGGCCGCGCGACTGGCCCGCCGACTGGACGTGCCCTGGGTCGCCGACTACCGGGACCTGTGGTCGGTCGGCAACGAGTACTGGGTCCGCACCCGCGTCCGCCGGTCGGTCGACCGCCGGCTGGAACGGCGTCTGCTCCGGTCGGCGGCCGCGTCCGTCACCGTCTCCGAGCCGCTGGCGGAGGCGATGCGCCGCACCCTCGGGGTGCACACCCGGGTCGTCATGAACGGCATCGACCGACGTCCGCCGGCCACGTCCGCCGAGCCGGTCGCCGGCCCGCAGGCCCGGGCCGACCACGCGGCGGCGACCCTGACCCTGGCCCACACCGGGTACGTCTACCCGGGCCGGCGCGATCCCGGCCCGCTGCTGGAGGCCGTGGCCTCGCTCGGCGAGGACGCCGCCCGGGTGCACGTCGTGTTCGCCGGTGAGGACAACGGCATCGTGCGGCGGGCGGTGGAGCGGACCGGGGTGGCCGACTCCGTCACCCTCCTCGGCCAGGTGTCCGCCGAGAAGTCCTGGCGCATCCAGGCCGAGGCGGACGTCCTGGTGCTGCTGATGTGGAACGACCCGCGGGACGCCGGCACGGTGACCGGGAAGATCTTCGACTACCTGTTCGCCCGGCGTCCGATCCTGCTGCTCGGATACGAGTCGGGGGTCGCGGCGAACCTCATCCGCGCCCGTGGCGCCGGCGTCGTCCGCAACGACAAGCAGGCGATCGCGGAGCAGCTGCGCGCCTGGCTGGCGATGAAGGAGCGGAGCGGCCGGATCCCGGCCCTGCCGGCGTCGGCCCTGGACGGTCTCTTCCGGGACGACCAGTTGGCCCGCTATCTGGTGCTGCTCCGGGAGGTCGCCGGGCGCGTCGCACCGACCCGCTAGGCGTCCCACGCCGAACCGGACCGACCATCGTGCTGCGGCCACCGCCGCCCCGCCCCGCCATCCGCCGGGACGGGGGCGGCGGATCACGTCAGGGCCGGGCGGTCCGCTCGATGACGTCCGCCACGGCGGCGGCCGCCACCCGATTGTCGAACAGGCGCACCGCCCGGTCCCGGGCCTGCGCGCCGCGGCGCGCCAGCCGGCCGTCCTCGAACTCCGCGTACGCGCGGGACAGGGCGGCCGTCAGCGCCGGCACGTCGGCGCGTGGCACCACCCAGCCGGAGTCCTCGTCGACGGTCTCCGGCAGCCCGCCCGCGTCGCTGACGATGCTGGGCACGCCCATCGCGCTCGCCTCGACCGCGGCGCCGTGGCCCTCGGAGAGCGACGGGCTGACGCTGACGTCGGCGGCCCGGTAGCAGGGCCGCACGTCGGGCACCGATTCGAGCCAGGTGACGCTGGGATCGTCGTCGAGTCCGAAGCGGTCGACCAGGTCCCGTCGGTGCGCCTCGCCGGCCGCGGTCCACCCCCCGCCCACCAGGAGCAGCCGGGAGCGCGGGTGCCGCGCGTGGAACGTCCGCCACGCCGCCAGCAGCACGTCGTGGCCCTTGATCCCGCGCCCGTGGTGCGCCAGCCGTTTGGGCGCGTAGACGTAGGCGACCATGATGGCGACGAACGCGTCCTGGTCGATGCCGAGCTCGGCCCGGGCCTTGGCCCGCACCTCGTCCCGGTGCCCGCCGGGAACGCCGTCCGGCGGCCGTACGCTGAACCGGTCCGTGTCCACCCCGTAGGTCACCACCGGCCGGCGGTCCGCCGGGACGCCGAGGCGGCCGTACAGCTCCGAGGTGTACGCGGTACCGCAGATCACCGTGTCGTCGAGGCGCCAGAGCAGCCGTTCCACCGGCCGGATCGTGGGCGACTCCAGGTACAGCGGCCCGGCCGACATGTGCACCCGGCGGGCCGGGAGGCCGAGCGTCGCGAAGCGGGTGGCCAGCGCCGAGGCGTACAGGTGGTAGTGCAGCACGTCGGGCCGGAAGTCGCGGACGAGGCGGCGCAGCCTGCGCAGCCCGCGGAGGGTCCTGAGTTGGGGGCGGAGGCGGAAGTCGAAGCCGGCGTCGAGGACCGGGATCCCGCGGCGGTCCAGCTCCGAGGGGAGCCGCCCGGGCCCCGGCGGCAGCACGACCGCCACCTCGTGCCCGCGGCGGCGCAGCTCCTCCACCTGCGGGACGATCCACAGACCGCCGCTGTTGGTCTTCAGCACGACGCACACGCGCAGGGCCGGCATGGGCACACCTCCGTTCTCCGGGGCCGTCGGCCCGGTTCGGCGGGTGCCCGTCATCGTGCGGGCACCCCCTTGACCACCGAGCCGGGCGGCACGTCCCGGACCACGCACGCGCCGGCGCCCACCGTGGCGTCGCGCCGACCCGCAGGCCCTGCAGGACCGCGGCGGTGGTGCCGATGAGCACCCCGGAGTCCAAGTGGCAGGCGCCGGAGACCGCGGCGAGCGGGTTCACCGACACGAAGTCGGCGAGCACGCTGTCGTGCCCCACGGTGGCGTTCTGGTTGAGGTGCACGTGCCGGCCCAGCCGGACGTTGGTCGTCACCCGGGCCCCGGCGAACGCCACCAGGCCCTCCCCGTGCACCAGGTCCGCGCCCACGCTGGCCAGCGGATGCACCAGGCTGGCCGCGGGCAGCCCGAGGTCGGCGATCCGCTGGTCGATCAGCCGGCGCACCCGGGGGTCCCCGACCCCGAGCACGTGGTGGGCCGGGCCCGGCAGGTCGCGCAGCCGGTCCGTGCCACCGAGGTACGCCGCGTCGAGCCGCTGAAGTCGCTTGAGGTTCACCTCCGACGGCCGGTCGTCGACGAACCCGAGGACGCGCCACCTCGGCCGGGCCGGGTGGGTTCCGTTGATCGCCTGCACGATCCCGAACAGCTCGCGGCCGTGTCCGCCGCAACCCACGATCACCAGGTCCACCGTCATGCCACCCGCTCCTCCGACCGGTCGCTGCCGCCGGCGCCCGCGGCGTGTCCCGCCGGGACCCGGACGAACTCGTGCGCGGTGGGGGCGTCCGGGGCGCTGATCCCGGTTCTGCGGAACACCGCCACCGCCGTCTCCCCGAGGATCCGCAGGTCGAGGTGGAGGCTCCGGTGATCCACGTACCAGACGTCGTACTCGAACCGCGCCGTCCAGTCCAACTCGTTGCGGCCCCGTACCTGGGCCAGTCCGGTGACCCCCGGTCGTACCTCGTGCCGCCGGGCCTCCCTCGGGCTGTACCGGTCCAGGTACTGGGGGAGCAGGGGACGCGGCCCGACCAGGCTCATGTCGCCCCGCAGGACGTTCCAGAGCGTGGGCAGCTCGTCCAGGCTGGTGGCCCGCAGCCAGCGGCCGAGCGGGGTGAGTCGGTCCCCGTCGTCCCGCGGGTCGACCGACATCCGCCCGGACGGCCGCATGGTCCGGAACTTGACCAGGGTGAACAGGGCGCCGTGCCGGCCCGGCCGGTGCTGCCGGAACAGGACCGGCCGGCCCGTGCCGACGAGGATCGCGGTCGCGACGAACAGCATGACCGGTGCGGTGGCGACGAGCAGCAGGCCGGCCACCACCACGTCCATGGCGCGCTTCACCCGGTCGTACGCCACGTGGTCGGCCGCGCGGTGCCGAGCGGTCACGGATGCGCCCCGAGGAATTCGGTGATGGCGGCGGTGACCCGGGAGATCTGCTCCTCGGTCAGCGCGGATCCGCTCGGCAGGGCGAGGCCCCGCTCGAAGAGCCGCTCCGCGGCGCCGCTGAGCAGCGCCCCGGCGCCGGCGAAGAGGGGCTGGAGGTGCATCGGCTTCCAGACCGGCCGGGTCTCGATCTCCGCCGCGGCGAGGTGTGCCCCCAGGTCACCGGCCCGCCAGCCGGCGCGCTCGGGGTCGACGACGATGACGGTGAGCCAACAGTTGCCCCCCGGATCCCCGTCGGCCAGGACCTCGACCCCGGGTACGGCGGCGAAGAGCTTGGCGTAGTGCTCCCGGAGGCGGCGGCGCCGGTCCAGCATGTCGTCCAGGCGGCCGAGCTGGGCCCGGCCCAGCGCGGCGAGCACGTTGCTGAGCCGGTAGTTGTAGCCCACCTCGTCGTGTTCGTAGTGCACGGCGGGACGACGGGCCTGGGTGGACAGGTGGCGGGCCCGGGCGATCAGCGCCGCCTCGTCCGAGAGCAGCATCCCGCCGCCGGAGGTGGTGATCATCTTGTTGCCGTTGAACGAGAGCACGCCGGCGTCGCCGAACGAGCCGGCCGCCCGGCCCCGGTAGGAGGCGCCGAGGGCTTCCGCCGCGTCCTCGACGACGGGCACCTCCGCATCCCGGCAGAGGCCCAGCAGCGCGTCGTAGTCCGCGCAGCTGCCGAACATGTCGACCGGGACGAGGGCGGCGATGCGCCGCCCGGCGCGCCGTAGCCGGTCGATCAGTTCCGCGGCCAGCGCGACGTCGATGTTGCCGGTGGCGGGGTCGCAGTCCACGAAGACCGGGGTGGCTCCGGTGTAGACGGCCGCGTTGGCGGTGGCGACGAAGGTCAGCGTCGGCACGATGACGACCTGTCCCGGTCCGGCGCCGAGGGCGAGCAGGGCGAGGTGCAGGGCCGCGGTCCCGGAGTTGAGGGCCAGCGCGTGCCGGACACCCACCCGCTCGGCCACCTCCCGCTCGAACGCGTCCACCTCGGGGCCCAGCGGCGCGACCCACCCCGACCGCAGCGCCCGGAGCACGCCGGCTTCCTCGGCCGGGCCGACGTCCGGCGGCGACAGGTGAATCCGTTCCGTCAGGAGCATGAGGATTCCTCGTGGGAGTGCGGCAGCTTACACGCGCTCAACGATCCAGATCAGCAGGCGGTTTCGTCCCATTTGGCGTGCTGGTCGGTCTCGCCGGGATCCGCGCCGCCCGGCCGATGGAGCCAGGCCATGGGCATCGGGAGGAGCCCAGACCGGGACGGACGGTAGAGTTCGCGGCCGGCGGCGGGACGGCCGCCCGAATCCAGGAGCCTCCCCGTGCTGCATCTGAGGATCATCGCGCCGACCGACCAGTCGGCGGCGGTGGCGGATCTCCTCGCCGACGACCCGGGCGTCGCGCACCTGGCCGTCGTCCCCGGCGCCGCCCGTCAGCCGGCCGGTGACCTCATCCTCTGCGACGTCGTCCGGGAGAGCGCCGACCACCTGCTGCGGCAACTCCAGGACCTCGGCGTGGAGGCCCGGGGTGGAATCTCGGCCGACGACGTCGAGCTGACCCTCTCCTCGGCCGCGGAACAGGCGGCCCGCGACGCTCCGGGGCACGGCGAGGACGCGGTGGTCTGGGACGAGATCGCGGCCAAGACCGGCGAGCAGACGGTGCTGACCGGCACCTTCCTGGTGCTGATCATCGTCGCCACCATGATCGCCGGCATCGGGGTCCTGCTCGACCAGCCCATCCTGATCGTCGGCGCGATGGTGGTCGGTCCCGAGTTCGGCCCGCTGGCGGCGCTCTGCGTAGCCCTGCTGCGCCGCAATCCACGCGTCATCGGCCGTTCGATCAAGGCCCTGGTGGTGGGCTTCCTGGCGGCCATGCTGGGCACCGTGCTGAGCACCTGGGCGCTCACCGCCGCCGGGCTGGTCGACCGGGGGATGCTGCTGGCCGAGCGTCCGCTGACCGACTTCATCTGGCGGCCGGACGCGCTCTCCTGGGTGGTCGGCCTGCTCGCCGGCGTGGCCGGCATGCTCTCGTTGACGGCGAAGAAGTCCGGCTCCCTGGTCGGGGTGCTGATCTCGGTCACCACCGTGCCGGCCGCCGCGAACGTCGCCGTCGCCGCCGCGTACGGAGTGTGGCCCGAGGCCGGCGGTTCGGCGCTCCAGCTGGTGATCAACCTGTGCGCGATCGTGCTGGCCGGGATGCTGACCCTGGTCGTGCAGCAGCTCTGGTGGTGGCACGTCGGCCGGATCCCGCGGCGCACGGCGCGGGAGCGGGTGACCGGGCGGCGCTGAGCCGGCTCAGTCCCAGTCGTCGCCGGCGGCCAGCCGGCGGTGGAGCAGGTCGCGCAGCGGGATCGACTCGCCGTCGCGACCGCCCCGCCCGACCACCAGCGGCGCCGGGTCGGGCCGGGGATCCGCGCCGAAGAGCCGGGACCGCACGCTGGCCGGGACGGTCAGCAGGTGGAAGCGCCTCTCGGTGTCCACGGCCGACTGCGGGCGCGGTCGACGTACCAGCCGGTGAGCCGGGTGCGGTAGCGGCTCCGGCCGTCGTAGGACCGGGCGACGAGCCGGGTGGTGCGCAGGCCGCGCCGGGTCGCCTCGGCGACGAACCAGGCGACCAGCTCGGCCGCCTCCGCCTGCTCGGCCGCGCGGGCCCGCTCGTCCGCCGCGGCGTGCGCCCGTACCGCGCGGCGCTGCCGCTCCCGCCAC